>JBKKAU010000535.1:0-3304 GCA_046714475.1 Thermoanaerobaculia bacterium | reverse complement strand
GGGCGCAATTTCGTTTTTTCCTTCCCCGGGGGGGGCGGTATTACCCCCCCCCCCTCCCCCTTCCCTCCGGAAATTAATACGGAATCCAGTGATTCTGAGCTAAAATAAGAACTCTTACGTCAGAGTCTGCGGAACTTCGCTTCCCGGTTCGTATCAACTGAGGATGGTCACGAGTATCGTGAGTTCTGTGGCCGAAAAGGGCCTAGGTGACCAGCTCTTCGAGCAGTGGCAGGCGGGAGTGAATCCCGAGGAGTGCTTCAGGCGCATATTTCTTCATTACTATGGTCCCGTGCACGGCTTCTTCGTCAAAAGAGGTTTTTCACCGGAGGACAGCAACGACCTCGCCCAGGAGACCTTTATTCGGGTTCACAAGAGCCTGTCGACCTTCCGCGGCGAGGCGCGGTTCGACACCTGGGTGTACCAGATCGCCGCGAACATCTACCGCAACAACCTGCGGGACCGGTCGACGCTCAAGCGGGGGGCTCAGGAGGTGAGCCTCGAGGACTTGCAGGACCAGATCCCCGACGCGCCTCTGGGGTATCCTTCTCCCGCCTGGGAGAAGAACTATGAAGGACCGCTCGAAAACCTGCTCGCCGATGAACGCCACAGGGTCTTGCGCGAGGCCCTGGGCTCTCTGCCGCCGCAGATGCGCAATTGCGTCCTCCTGCGGCTCGGCGACCTCAAATACCGTGAGATCGCGGGACTGATGCACGTCTCGATCGAAACGGTGAAAGCCCACCTCT
Source organism: Thermoanaerobaculia bacterium (assembly GCA_046714475.1). GTDB lineage: Bacteria > Acidobacteriota > Thermoanaerobaculia > Multivoradales > UBA5704 > DASPJI01. The sequence goes on along the minus strand of JBKKAU010000535.1, from coordinate 2,561 downwards.
TCCAGGCGCGGCAGCAGCTGAAGGGCAAGCTCGCCGGCTACTTCGACGACCTCGACTTCGAGTAGCGGCGGAGAGCCCGTGGACGACAGCGAAAAGCCGTCGCTGCCTCCCTCGCTCCGAGATCTGATCGAGCAGGAGAGGCGCCGCCTGGGGCCGCACCCCCCGGTCGAGGATCTGGTCGCCTACCAGGCCGGCGAGCTGCCGGCCGACCAGGAGGAGCGCCTGCGGGACCATCTGGCGCTCTGTCCCGAATGCGCGCACCTGCTCCTCGACCTGCGCGACTTCCCCGACATCTCCCTTCCCGAAGGAGCCCGCCGTCCTTCCGAGGCCGAGGTGGAAGCGGCCTGGGAGGCTTTGCAGCCGCGCCTCGGGGAGCCGCGGCCGGCCGAGAAGCCGGCGCCGGCGCCGGTCCAGCCCTTGCGGCCGGAGCGCAAGCCCGTGCCCTACCGGTGGCCCGCCGCCCTGGCCGCGGTCTTCTTCCTCTCCACGGTGGGGCTCTCCTTCTGGGTCGCTTCGCTCCGGCGGGAGTTGGACAGGCCGGCTCTGGAGCCGGTCGGGTTGGAGGCCCGGGAAACCGAGCGCGGACGCGGAGAGGGGGACGAGCCGGCTCTCCGGACTTCGAAGGGATACCTTCTCGTTCTCTCGCCTTTGGAGGTGGCGCCGGAGCCTCAGGCCCGCTACGAGGTGAGCGTTTCCCGGACCGGATCCCAAGAGGTCCTCTGGGAAGCCGACGCTCATCTCGTGCGGGAGGACGACAGCTTCATCGTCGAGCTCCCCGCCCACAGCCTTCCACCGGGCCGTTATCGCCTGACTCTTCATGGCGGACCCGATCGCGAGCTCCTCGGGGATTTCTCCTTCCGGATCCGCTAAACAAAGCCAGAGCTCGCCGGGTCTTTCTGGGCACGGACCCCGTGTTCGACAACCTGGTGGGATGCGAGGATGAACAACGGCAAGGAGCTCCATTTCAGCGGCTCGCCTTTTCACGACCCGATCTTCTGCTCGCTGCTGCGCTCCGAGCCCGCGCTCACGCTCGAAGTCCTCAAGCGTCACTTCGGCACCCGGCCGGCGCTCAACGCCGAGATGGAGCGGCTCTGCTGGGAGCTGCTGATCGAGCACTGTGAAGCCGGCGAGCTCGCCCGGACGCTGCTGCAGCGGCTGAAGCCCGGGAGAGCGGGGCGGCTGCTGGAGGTGGAGGACGGAGACCGCGACCTCCTGTACCGGCACTTCGTCGAGATCGCCCTGATGCGGCTGGCCTGTCTCGGCCTTTCCGACGAGGAGTGTCGCAAGATCGGAGGCGACGCGCTCCTGCTCGCGGAGAGGGCGCTCGAAAGCCAGGGGGAGACCGCCGTCGCCGCCGCCCTCTGCGCCCTAGCCCACGACGAGCGGCTCTCGTGCGGAGAGGACGGCCCCGAGCTCGCCGCGCTACGGGCCAGGCTGCTCCGCTGTCTCCCGAAATGAAAAGGGCGCAATGAATTGCGCCCCTACACCGGTTCCGGGAACGATCCGGGTGTAGGGGCGCGATTCATCGCGCCCTGGATAGGCGCCTTACCTGCCGGGCTTGTCGACTTCTGCCAGCGCCGTCTTGCGCGCCGCCTCGAACTCGTCGCCGGGGTTCCAGGTGGGGAGCGTCTCGGCGTTGGCGATCTCGACGCCGGCGAAGAAGCCCAGGCGCGCATCCTCGATCATGCCGTCATAGCTCCAGTTGGGGCCGACCTCGTCGCTCGGCTGGTGGTAGCTGACCGCCTCGTAGGCTTCGATCTGCTCCTTGCCCCAGCTCTCGGGCTTGCCACGGAAGTGCGTGCCGGTGTCGAGGTAGATCGCCGGCACGCCGATGCGCGCGAAGTTGAACTGGTCCGAGCGGTAGAAGAAGCCGCGGTCCGGGAACTGGTCGCCAACGACCTTGCGGTCCTGCTTGGCAGCCAGGGTCTCCACCACCTTGTCCAGAGACGACTTGCCGTAGCCGATGAAGGCGAGGTCCTCGGCCCGGCCCCAGATGTTGCCGCCGTCGTAGTTGATGTTGGCCGCGATCCGGCCGGCCGGGAAGGTGGGGTGCCTGGAGTAGTACTCCGAGCCCAGGAGACCCTGCTCCTCGGCCGCCACGAACAGGAACAGGACCGAGCGCCTGGGCCGCTGCGGCAGCTCCGAGAAGGCGCGCGCGATGGCGAGCAGCTGCGCCGTGCCGGCGGCGTTGTCCATGGCGCCGTTGTAGATCCGGTCCCCCTCCTTGTCGGGCTCGCCGATGCCCAGGTGGTCGTGGTGGGCGCTGTAGACCACCACCTCCTCCTTGAGCTTCGGGTCGCTGCCGCGCAGCAGGCCGCCGACGTTGGCGGTCTTCACCTTCGAGATCTTGTTGGCGAGCGACAGCGAGGTGGTGACGCCGAGCGGCACCGGTTTGAAGTCGCGGCTCCTGGCCTGCTGGACGAGCTGGCTCAGGTCCTGGCCGGCCAGCTTGGCGATCTGCTGGGCGCCGGCCTCGGTCGTCCAGGCCGCCACCTGGAGGCGCGGCTCGCCCTCGGCCGGCAGCTCGAACTGCTCGCCGCTCCACGAGGTCTGCACCACCT
>JBKKAU010000534.1:0-6298 GCA_046714475.1 Thermoanaerobaculia bacterium | reverse complement strand
AACCGCGCGCGGGGGGTGGGGCTTCCCCCCCGGGGCTAGCCGGCCTAACCCGCGGCCGGCGTCGCCGGCGCGCGCCGCCTCGATGGCGGCGTTCAACGCCAGCAGGTTGGTCTGGTCGGCGAACTCGCCGATGGTCTTGACGATCTTGCCGATGTCCTTGGTCGAGGAGCCGATCCCCACGATCACCTTGGAGAGCCGCTCGCCGCCGTCGCGCGCCGACGCGGTGGCGGTGCGCGACACGTCGTCGACCACCTGGACGCGGCCGGCGATCGAGCGCGTCGAGGCGGTCATCTCCTCGATCGTGGACGAGGTCTCGCCGACCGAGGAGAGGAGGTCTTCGGAGCTGTGCGCCACCTCCTCGATCGACGCCGCCATCTGCTCGATCGAGCTCGAGGTCTCCTGGACGTGCGCCGCCAGGCTCTGCGTCGAGCGGTTGATGCTGTCGATCTGCGCCGCCATCTCGACCATGGTGGCCGAGGTCTCCTCGGTCGACGAGGACTGGCTCTCGGCGCCGCGCTTGATCTGGAGGGCGGAGGCGGAGATCTCGTCGGCGGTCGAAGCGACCTGCGACGCCGACTGCTTCAAGTCGCCGATCATCTGCCTGAGGTTGGCGATCATGCGGCGGAAGGCGCCGCCGAAGACGTCGGCCTCGGAGCGCGGCTCCACCTCGACGCGGAGGTCGCCCTCGGCGATCGAGTCGGCGACGGTCGCCATCTCGCGCAGGTAGCCGATCATCTGCTCCATCGCCCGCGCCAGCTCGCCGACCTCGTCGTTGCTGCGCGCCGTCAGACGCCCCGACATGTCGCCGCGGGCGAGCCGGCGCGCCACCTCGACCGAGGCGCCGAGCGGCGTGGTCAGCGAACGGATGACGAAGAACGACAGGACGCCGAGCGCCAGGACGCTCAACACCGTGACCAGCATGATGATGAGGATCGACAGCCGCTGCTGGCCGCGGGCCTCCTCGAAGGCCTGGTTCATGGCCTCGCCGTTCTTCGTCATCAACTGATCGAGGTCCTGCCGGATGCGGTTGAACTGCTGCTCCTGCGCCGCCACCGCCTGGTCGATGGCCGGGCCGCTCTCGCCGTCGATCCTGCGCAACGTGTTCTGCCGCGCCTGGCCGTAGTAGCCGCGGAACACCTGACCGATCTTGCGGGTGTGCTCGTCGCCGACCGCGGAGTTGCCGCCCGCCTGGCTGAGCGTGGCGTTGAAGCGGTCCCGCAGGTCGTCGGTGGCGATGACCCTGTCGCGGTTCTTGGTGGTCCACGCGTCCTGCAGCGAGCGCTGGATGTCCGTCAGGGTCTCGCGGAGGTTGCGGCTCGCCTCGACCGCCGGCAGGTTGTTGCGCTGGATGCCCTCCAGCAATTGGTTGTTGCGGCTCCCCACCAGTTGCGAAGTGATCAGGATCGCCACGAAGCCGATCGCCGCCAGCAGCGGCATCAGCCAGACCTTGTGCGCGAACTTCAATCGATCGAAAAACATGGATTCTCCCGTCTATGCTTCGAAAACCTGGTCGAGGCTGTCGTGGATCAGCAGCACCCGGTCGACGTCGAGCAGGATGATCAGCTCGTCCTCCACCTGGCACAGCCCGCGGATGAAGCCGGACCGCTCGGTCATGACGTCGGCCGGCGGCGGCTGCACGGTGCTCGGCAGGACCTTGACCACCTGGCGGGCGGAATCGACCAGGAGCCCGATCCAGTGGTCACGCGACGCCACCACGAGGATGCGGTTCTGCGGCTCGAGCTCGGCGCTGGGGAGGCCCAGCCGCACCCGCAGGTCGACCACGGCGAGCACCCGGCCGCGCATGTTGGTGATGCCGCGGATCGGGTTGGGCGCGTGCGGCACCCGGGTGATGGAGGTGACCCGCAACGCCTCCTGGAGCCGCTCGACCGGCAGGGCGTAGAGCTCGCCCGCCAGCTCGAAGCTCACCCAGGTCTCGGGCTTCTCGCGGACCACCTCGGCCTCGCGCGTGATGCGGCGCTCCAGCCGGTCGATGAAGGCGTAGACCCGTTCCGGCCCCTGCAGCGACGGAGCCGCTCCGGAGGCTCCGGAGCCACCCACGGGCGGGGCGGGAGCCATGGGAGGCAGGGGCTGGGCCGGCCGCTCGGTCACGACCCCGTCGAGGGCCCCCGACGCCGCCAGGGCGCGCAGGATGTCTTCCGCCAGCCCGGACTCGGGCAGCTTGAATGTGCCGCTGTTGGCCGCCAGGCCCCCCGGGGGCGCCAGGGCGGCGTCGGATTCGGAACCACCGTGCTTCTTCTTCATGACTCCCCTCGAACATGGGTGCCGGCGGCCCCGGCGAACGGCGAGACCCCCATCAGACCGGCCGGATCCAGGATGAGCACGGCGCGCCCGTCGCCCAGGATGGTCGAGCCCGACACTCCGGGCGGCGTGCCGAGCGCCTTGTCGAGCGCCTTGACGACCACCTCGCGGATGCCGTGCACGCTCTCCACCGCGACGGCGCGGTAGGCGCCGTCCCCCTCGATCACCACGGCGTAGCCCGACAGCCGGCGGCGTTGCGCGGTGCCGAAGCTGCAGCCGAGGTCGAGCAGCGGGATCGTGCCGCCGCGCCACGACAGGACCGAGGCGCCGTTCACCTCGTGGACGTGCTCCGGCTGGAGCTGCAGGCTTTCGACGATCGAGGCGAGCGGCAGCGCGTAGTCCTCGCCGTCGCTCTCCAGCATCAGGGCGCGGGTGATCGAGACGGAGAGCGGCAGCCGCAGCCGGAACAGGGTGCCGGCCCCCTCCTCGGAGAAGACCTCGATCCTGCCGCCGCGGCGCCGCACCGCCTTCTGCACGGCCGCGAGGCCGATGCCGCGGCCGGCGCTCAGGTCCGCGCCGTCGCGCGTCGAAAAGCCCGGCAGGAAGAGCAGCGACAGCGGGTCGTCGCCCGATGCCAGCCGGTGGCCGAGCCGCCCGGCGGTCGCGACCACCTTGTCCTTGCGGATGCCGCCGCCGTCGTCCACCACGTCGATGAGGACCTCGCGGGAGTTGGCCTTGGCCGACAGCCGCACGATGCCCTGGAGCGGCTTGCCCGAGAGCTGGCGCTCCTCGGGGTCCTCGAGCCCGTGCACGACGGCGTTGCGGACGAGGTGGCCGAGCGCCTCGCTCGACACCTCGAGCAGCGCCCGGTCAAGCGGCGTTTCGCCGCCCTCGGCCTCGAAGCGGACCAGTTTGTGCTCGCGCAGGCTCTCGTCGTGGACGATGCGGCCGAGATAGCCGAACAGGGTGCGCAGCGGCACCATGCGCAGCCGCATGACGCCGTCGCGCAGCGAGTCGAGCGTCTTGCCGAGCAGCTCGTGCGCCTCCTCCACCCGCTCCCAGCTCTCGGTCCGCGACGCCTCCCCCGCCCGGCTCTTGAAGCCGTCGAGCGAGTCCGCCATCCGGTTGCGGAAGATCACCATCTCGCCTAGCAGGTCCACCAGCCCGTCCAGGGTGGAGAAGGCGACGCGGACGCCATCCGTATTGAGCTCGCCGAGGTTTATCGAAGAGCCGGCCGCGGCGGCCGCGGCGGCCCCATCCATGGAAGCCGCGCCGTCCTGGCGCCCGGCGGCGATCCGGTCGAGCAGCTCGCGGAAACGGTCGACCCCCTGGAGCAGGTCCTCGACCTCGGGAGCCGCCGGATCGACCGTCTCGACGCGGTCCTCCATCTCGTGGGCGATCGCCTGCAGATCGCCCATGCCCATCATGCCGGCGTTGCCTTTGAGGGTGTGGAGCTGGAGACGCGCCTCCTCCAGCAGGGGGTGTGCCTGGTCACCGGCCCCGGACGCCAGGGCCAGCAGCACCTCCTCCAACCGGGCGAGCCGCTCCCGCGACTCGAGCAGGAAATCCGCGAAGATCTCGCGATCCAGATCGGGCGTCATGGCTATCGGGCGGGACGGCAGGCCAGCATGCGCCGGAGGGACACCGGAATGGTGCTCCGCTCCTCACAGGTCTGGAGCCTGTCTTCCCTTCGCTGTTCTGCGAGAGAACGGCGGAAGTGTACATCGAAGCCGGCGCACTTGAACAGACGCGCATGAACGATCCTGGATTTTATGAATCTAGGGGCACGGCAGCGCGCCGCTGTCCGTGATCGCGGGGGCGGGGGCGCCGGCGGGGTGGTGGTAGCGCGCCGACCGGCCCGTGCGGGTGTCGGTGACGGTCAGGGTGTACTCGACGTCGGTGGTGGCGGCGGCGTAGACCCAGAAACGGCCGTTGGCGCCGCAGCCGTCGAGCACCTTGACCAGCACCTCCCAGTTGTCCGCGCCGAAGAACCAGAAGAGCCCGGAGTCCGGGGAGACGGCCGGCGCGACCTTGCCGCGGCCGGCGTTGCCCTGGAAGTCGCGCCAGTCGACCTCCACCTGGAAGCGGCCGCCGCGCAGGCAGAGGCGGTCGGCGGCGGGGGCGCAGGCGCCGGCCCCGGGGTAGCGCCGGCTCACCAGGAAGAGAAAGCCCTGCGCCATGGCCTCGGCAGGGAGGCTGCCGTGGCCGAAGCCGTCCCGGACGTCCTCTTCCCAGGGGATGCCGAGGCGCTCCCACTGCTGCTTGAGCCCGGCGTAGGCGCCGTTGGAGTAGTTCGGGTCGCCGGTGCCGTAGAACATGCGGATCGGCGCCTTGTAGGCGGGATCGGCCACGGCGCTCACGGTGTAGCGCGGGGCCGCGGCCGTGAAGACGGCGCTGAACCCCGAGCGGGTGGTATAGGCGAGGAGGTAGGCGTAGGCGCCGCCCGCCGAGTGGCCGGCGGCGGCGATGCGGCCGGGGTCGACCGGCAGGTCCTCGCGGACCCGCCTCAGGCTCTCGGCGATGGTGCGGTCGTCCTCCCCGAACCCCCACCCCAGGGGGCTGGACGACCTGGGCAGCACCAGCACGCAGCGCGCCCGCTCCGCGGCGTCGGCGAGGAAGGCATGGTACTGCTGCGGGTGCGCTCCCGAGCCGTGCAGGAAGAGCACCACCGGGGCGGGCCGCGACGGGTCGAGGCTGTGCGGGACGTAGCGCGAGAAGTACGAGCCGGTCGCGGCGACCTCGACCCGCGCCCAGCCGGGAGCGGGCGCGGCCCACGCCCGGGTTGCCAGCGGGGTCGCCATGAACAGGAAGAAGCAAGCAAGCCAGCGCGTCACGCCCAACCTTACCATCCCGGCGAGATCACGAACCCTGTGACCCAGTCCTCGTTGGCGCGCTGGAAGGGGCGCGCGTAATAGAACTCCAGGACCGCGAAACCGCCCAGCAGCACCCGCGCCGAGAGACCGGCGCTGACCACCGGCACGCGCTCGATCGAATCGCGCTCGAAGCGCAGCTCCGGCGACTCGTCCTCGGTCCACGCCACCCCGGCGTCGACGAAGGCGGCCAGCTCGGTCGGCAGGAACGGCAGCTCGATCAGACCGAAGCCGCGCACGCCGAAGAGCGGCACCCGCAGCTCCAGGTTGGCGACGGCGATCTTGCTGCCGATCAGGCGGTCGAACTCGGGGCAGGCGTTGGGGTTGCCCGCCACCGCCGTGCACTCCGCGAGGTCGAAGTCGTTCACCTCGTAGCCGCGCACCAGGGTCGGCCGGCCCACGTAGAGCCGCGACAGGCGCTCGCTCTCGGCGTCCGTGCCGTAGCGCCCCAGGTGCAGGCCGCGCACCGCCAGCGTCACCGGCCGGGCGAAGAAGTAGCGCCGGTAGTCGGCGAGCAGCGACTGGAACTGGAGGTCGCCGAACGTGGTCTCCGCCTCCAGGCGGTACCGGCGCCCGCGCACCGGCGAGGTGAAGCCGAAGAAGCTGCTGTCCCCCACCAGGGCGGCGGAGCTCTGGAAGAGCTGCAGCGTCGAGCCGGCCGGGAGGTCCTGCTCGGAGTCCTCGACGATCTGGTTGCCGACCAGGATCACCCGGCGCAGCTCGTTGTCGAACCCCAGCTGGGTGTAGCCGGCGTCGAGCTCGAAGCGCTGCGTGGTCGAGAACGGGTAGCGCGTGATGAACGAGGCCTCGTCGACCGTCACCCTCTCGAGCACCTGCTCGATGATCGTGCCTTCGGTCACCTGGCCGTCGATCTCGACCGGCCCGGTCCTGGCCGTGGTGAAGGCCGAGATGTAGGGCACGTGGCCGCCGGCCGCGCCCCACTGCCAGCGGCTCGACTGGTCGAGGTAGTAGCCCTGGCCGCCGAGCTCGTCGAAGGTCCCCGTGCCGCCCTGGAGGGTCAGGCCGACCTCGCGCTGGCCGAGGACGTCGCTGAAGAAGGCGGTGATGTCGCCGCCGAAGCCATAGCCGAGGGTGCTCACGCCGACGCCGACCGACGGCCCGACGAAGTCGAGCTGCAGGCGGGGACGGTAGTCGCCGGTCCCCCGGAC
>JBKKAU010000533.1:0-4868 GCA_046714475.1 Thermoanaerobaculia bacterium | reverse complement strand
GGCGCGCGCCTCCTGGGGGATGCTCGCCGAGCACGCCGCGGGGCTGCGGTGCCTCACGGGAGGCGAGGAGGGGCCGGTGGCGCAGGAGCTGGCGCGCGGCGGGGCCGACGCCGCCCGTCGGGCGCTCGAAAGACTGGGCGGGATCTTCGGCGGCCGGCTCCACGTCGAGCTCCAGCGCCACCGCCTGAGGGAAGAGGAGCACAGGAACCGCGCCCTGATCGACCTCGCGCGCCGGCTCCGCCTGCCGCTCCTCGCCACCAACGGCGTGCGCTACGCCCGCGCCGAGGACAAGCCGCTCCACGACGTGCTGACCGCGATCCGCCACCACACGACGCTCGACGCGGCCGGCAGCCTCCTCGCCGCGCACCGGGAGCGGCACTTCAAGAGCGCCGCCGAAATGGCGCGGCTCTTCGCCGACCTCTCCGAAGCGCTCGCGGCCTCGGCCGAGCTCGCCGGGCGGCTCGACTTCACCCTGGCCGACCTCGGCTACCGTTTCCCGGAGTACCCGCTGCCCCCCGGCGAAACCCCGGCCTCCTTCCTGCGGCACATCACCTGGAACGGCGCCAAGGCGCGCTTCCGGCCGCTGACCGCCAAGGCCCAGGCGCAGATCCAGAAAGAGCTGGACCTGATCGAGAAGCTCGACCTGGCCGGCTACTTCCTGATCGTCTGGGACATCGTCCGCTTCTGCATGGCAGAGAACATCCTGGCCCAGGGCCGCGGGTCGGCGGCCAACAGCGCGGTCTGCTACGCGCTGTCGATCACCGCCGTCGATCCGGTCAAGATGGACCTCCTCTTCGAGCGTTTCCTCTCCGAAGAGCGCGGCGAGTGGCCGGACATCGACCTCGACCTCCCCTCGGGAGACCAGCGGGAGAAGGTGATCCAGCACGTCTACCAGCGCCATGGGCCGCACGGCGCGGCCATGACCGCCAACGTCATCACCTACCGCGACCGCTCCGCGACCCGCGAGGTGGCCAAGGTCTTCGGCTACTCCCCGGAGCAGGTCGACAAGCTCGCCGGCCAGCTCGGCAACTGGAGCTACGACACCGCGCGCGGCGACGACCGCTCCTTCGACCGCGAGATGGCCGCCGCCGGCTTCGACCCCGAAGAGCCGCGCCTGCGCCGCTTCTCCGACCTCTGGACGCGCATCCACAACCTCCCGCGCCATCTGGGGCAGCACTCGGGCGGCATGGTGATCGCGGCCGGCCGTCTCGACGAAGTGGTCCCCCTGGAGCCCGCCTCCATGCCCGGCCGGGTGGTCATCCAGTGGGACAAGGACGACTGTGCCGACTTAGGCATCATCAAGGTCGACCTGCTCGGCCTCGGCATGCTCTCGGCGCTGGAGGAGATGGTGCCGACGATCCGCGAGCACGAGGGGACGCACGTCGACCTCGCCCATCTGCCGCCGGACGACCCGGTGGTCTACCGCATGCTCCAGCAGGCCGACACGGTCGGCGTCTTCCAGGTGGAGAGCCGGGCGCAGATGGCGACGCTGCCGCGCAACCATCCGACGCGGTTCTACGACCTGGTGATCCAGGTGGGGATCATCCGGCCCGGCCCGATCCTCGGCAACCTGGCAAACCCCTACTTCGAGCGGCGCAACAAACGGCAGCCGGTGGTCTATCAGCACCCCAGCCTGGAGCCGATCCTGGAGCGCACGCTCGGCGTGCCGATCTTCCAGGAGCAGCTGCTGCGGGTCGCCATGGTGGCGGCCGGCTTTTCCGGCGGCGAGGCCGAGGAGTTGCGGCGCGCCATGGGCTCCAAACGCTCGGTCGAACGGATGAACGCGATCGTGGCCAAGCTGCGCTCCGGCATGACCGAGCGGGGGATCACCGGCAAGCCCCAGGACGAGATCGTCCAGGCGATCAGCTCGTTCGCCCTCTACGGCTTCCCGGAGTCGCACGCCGCGAGCTTCGCGCTGATCGCCTACGCCAGCGCCTATCTCAAGGCGCACCACCCCACCGCCTTCTACCTGGGGCTGCTCAACGCCTGGCCGATGGGCTTCTACCACCCCGCGACGCTGGTCAAGGACGCGCAGCGGCACGGCGTCGAGGTGCGGCCGATCGACGTCCAGCGCTCCGGCTGGATGTGCCGCTGGGAGGACCGCGAGCCCGGCGCCACCGGACCGGTCGGCGCGCTGCGGATCGGTTTCCGGTTCGTCAAGGGCCTGCGCGAAAGAGCAGGCCGGACAATCGAAAACGAGCAGGCGCGGGCGCCGTTCGCCGATCCCGAGGATCTGGTCCGCCGCACCCGGCTGCACAACGACGAGCTCCAGGCGTTGGCCTCGATCGGAGCGGTCGCGTCGCTGGGGCTCACCCGCCGCGCCGCGTTGTGGCAGATGGCCCGGCTCGGCAAGCCCGCCGGCCCGCTGCTCGACCGCCTCCCCGATCCGGAGCCTTCTCCCCTTCCCGAGATGACCCCCGTGGAGGAGACCCAGGCCGATTACGTCGGCACCCAGCTCACCCTGGGGCCGCACCCGGTCGCCTACCTCCGCGAGGCGCTAGCCCAGCGGGGCATCGTGCCCGCCTCCGGCCTCGACGGCTTGAGGGACGGCCAACGCGTCCGCACCGCCGGAGCGGTGATCGTCCGCCAGCGTCCCGGCACCGCCAAGGGGCTCCTCTTCATCACCCTGGAGGACGAGACCGGAATGTCGCAGGCGATCGTCCCGCCGGACCTCCTCCAGAAGCACCGCAAGCTGATCGTGGGCTCACCCGGCCTCGTCGTCGAGGGAATCCTGCAAAAGCGGGACGGAACGATCTCCGTGAAAGGGGAAAAGTTCTGGTCGCTCAAGGAGATCGCGGCGGTGCCGAGCCACGATTTCAGGTGATCGCCATCCTCCTGCACCGGAAGCTCCGGGGTAGAATAGGACTTCACGGAACCGACGGAGTTGCCTTCGTACCCGTCGAGGTGCCGCGACGATCCAAGGAGGACCGCGCCATGACCCAGTTACTGCAGCGCGCCATCGCCGAGATCGAAAAACTGCCGACAGATGCTCAGGATGCCATGGCAGAACGAATCCTGGCGGACTTGGCAGACGAGCAGGCTTGGGCGGAACGTTTTGAGGCGACCTCCCCTGAGCAGTGGCAGCGTCTTGCCGACTTGGCCCGGGAAGAGATCGCTGCGGGGGAGACGATGCCGCTCGAAGATGCTCTTCCGTTCAGGACAACCAGAGATTGAAGTCGGGCGTCACGAAGGAGTTCCGCAAACGACTCAACCAACTCCCTGCGGCGGTCCAAGAGCAGGCGGCCCGAGCCTATGAGCTCTGGCGCTCCGATCCCTACCACCCCAGCCTCCATTTCAAGAAAGTCAACGAGTCACCGACGATCTACTCTGTCCGTATCGGTATCAGCTACCGAGCCCTCGGACTTCGCAACGAGGACCAGATCTATTGGTTCTGGATCGGCTCGCATGCTGAGTATGACGATCTACTGAGAAGACTGTAGGCTCTCCGCTCCCTTCCCGAGTTTGAACACCCGCTCGGGTGCCGTTAGAGGTATTTAAGATTTCACTGCTGGCTGACCGCCTTCTATCTGGGGCTGCTCAACGCCTGGCCGATGGGGTTGAGCGGCGGGTACATCGCCGGCGGGCGGTCGAGGTCGATCTGCTCGACGTCGGTCCAGGGCACGTACTCGGGGCGCTGACGGCCGTCGATGAAGATCAGCAGACCGGCATTCCCCTCGCCGAAGTCGCCGGTGCGCTCGAGCCGCAGCTCCTCGCCGTTCTGGAGGGTCACCCTGGCGCGCTGGGCGCCGCGCTCTTCGCCGCCGGGGAGCACGATCGAGGCGACCAGGCCGAAGGGGATGGTGTAGTCCACGCCCTGGGAGGGGGCGTCGAGCGTCTCGATGGTCTCGCTCTCGTCGAGGTCGTAGACCAGCCGGCCGGCGAGACGGCGGCCGGCGCGGGTGGTGACGCTGCCCGTGAGCGGGCGCCCCGGCGGGAAGTCGCCGTAGGCGGGGCCGCCGCCACCGGGGCTGAAGTCGACGCTCTCGAAGGCGTCCCAGGAGATCAGCACCCGGCCGTAGCGCCGGTCGTCGACGTAGATCCCGCGGTTGCCGTGGCCGACTTCGGGAGTGTCGGAGAGCACGATCTCGCGGCCGTCGAGCAGCGTCACCAGGGAGCTGTCGCGCGAGCGGCGCGCGATGGAGCGGATGGTGTCGAAACGCAGACTGAGCTCACCGTCGGCGGTGCGGCCGTCGAGCTCGTCGGAGCCGACGCACTCCTCCCGGTCCCACTGGACGAAGCCGGTGAAGTCCCCCTGCCGCGTGCGCACCGTGCCGTGCAGACGAGTGGGGGCGTCGCCTAGCCGGGCGGTGGGGAGGAGCTCGATGGTGCGGATCCGCAGACTGTCGAGGTCGACGACGCCCCGCCTGCCGTCCCACACCCTCACGCCGTCGTCGAAGTCGCTGGCCTCGAGGCGGGCGAGGTCGAACACGGTCCCGCTCTTGAGAGTCACCCGCACCTCATCGCCGTGCGCCTCGATCCGCGTGATCTCGCCGAAGCGCACCATGAACGTCCGCCCGGGCTCGATCGGGTGCTCCCGCTGGGCGATCTCGAACCCGAAGATCTCGACCGGGCGGCGCTCCTTGGGCAGCCGCCCGGGCGGCACCTGGGCGGCCCAGGGGTTCTCGTCCTTGGCGCCGTTGAAATAGTCGCTCCAGAACGCCTCCTGATCGCCTCCCCAGCGCAGCCGCCCCTCGTAGGTGGCACCGTCGACGGTGATGATGCGGCCGTAGAGGAAGCCCTGGTGGGCCTTGTCCGCCGGCTGGGCCTCCGCCGCCGCCGGCGGGGCTGAGGGTGCAACCGCGGGCGATGTCGCCGCGGCGGGGTGGACATTCTGGTTGAAGGCCCGGTAGCCGGCGACGGCGAGGAGG
>JBKKAU010000532.1:0-4264 GCA_046714475.1 Thermoanaerobaculia bacterium | reverse complement strand
GGCACGCCGACCGGCGAAACTGCGGGCGCGGGGGACGGCGCCGCCGGTGCCAGCGGTGCCAGCGCGAGGGTCGCGGCTTCCACGGGCCGCCGGCCGATCTCAGCCAGTGCGGCCGGGGCTGGGAGAGTCGCTTCCACATGCTCCCAGGAGGGCGCGGAGACCGCCGTCTTTTCGGGGGCGAGCTGCCAGCTGCCGCCGAGCGGCTCCCAGCCGCCGGCGACCTGGAGCGACGCGGTCATCAGGGCGCCGATCATCGCGGCCCGCCAGACCGCCTCTTCGGCGAGCGGCGAGCGGCCGGCCAGCCGGCGCGACGCCAGCCAGGCGATGCCCAGGAGCAGCGTGCTGTGCAGGGCGTAGGTGAGCAGCCAGGCGGTCGCGGTGCTCGCGGCCCCGGGGGGGATCACGAAGTCGAACATGTCAACGTTTCTCCTTGCGTTCGTGGTCCGAGATCAGCTCGCGGAGCTGGGCCAGCTCCCCCCGGTCGATCTCGTGCTCGGCCAATAGGTGGTTCACCAGGGCGGTGACGTCGCCGCGGAAGAGCTGCGAGGTCAGGTCGGACACCATCGAGCGCCGCACCTGCCCCTCGCTCACCAGCGGCCGGTAGATGAACTTGCGGCCGTCCGCCCGGTGGTCCACCACGCCCTTCTTTTCCAGCTTGGTCAGCATGGTGGCGATCGTGGTCAGCGCCAGCCCCCGCTCCGGCTCCAGGGTCTCGTGCACCTCCGCCACGGTCGCCTCGGAGCGGTTCCAGAGCACCCGCATGATCGCGAGCTGGAGGTCTCCAAGGTGGTAAGGCGTTTCCATCGCTTCGTCTCCTCAGGTCAGCTACTACCGCGATAGTACTACCGTGGTAGTAGGCCGTCAAGAGGAGTACGGAAACGAACGGGAAAAAGTTTCGAGGAAGGTTGTGTAGGGGCGCGATTGATCGCGCCCTGAGAGGGTTGGGGATGCAGGGCACAATGAATTGCGCCCCTACACCCGTTTCGGAACCGGGGGTGTAGGGGCGCGATTCATCGCGCCCGGGGGAACGGCGACCTTACAGGAACCAGGTCTTGAAGCTGATCGACGGGTCGTGCTCGGCGCGGGTGAGGAAGTGGACCACCCGGTGGAGCAGCGCGGCCGTGGCGGCGCGGGTCTCGAAGGCCTGGCGCAGGAGGAGGACGGCGGCGAACACCTCGCGGTGGATCTTGAGGGCGCCGAACACCTCGGCCGCCTCGACGACGAGGCCCCGTGCCTCGTCGGCGCGCCCCTGCTGCAAGAGGACGGTGGCCATCTCCAGCGAGATGAGCGCCTCCTTGTAGTGGAGGTCGGCCTGGCGGAAGCCCTGCTTGACCTCGCGCAGCGTCTGCTCGGCCTGGTCGAGCTCGCCGAGGCCGGCGTGGATCTGGCCTTCCAGCCAGCGGAGCTTGAGCTGCCGCACCCGGCCGCCGGCCTGCTCGATCCGCTGCCGGTCCCGCCAGACCAGGGTGCGGGCCTCGCGGAACCGGCCGGAGTCGACCAGCAGGCGGGCCTGGTTGTGCAGGGCCGCCGCGGCGAGGCCGGGGTCGCGCTCGGCGTCGATGCGGGCCAGACCGCGCCGCAGGAGCCGGATGGCCTCCTCGGTACGGCCGCCATAGCCCGCGTACATGCCCTTGCTGATCAGGGTCCGGCCGGCCATGTGGCCGTCGCCCTGCCGGCGGTGGAAGGCGTAGACCGCGTCGAGCTCCTCGCCGGCGGCGTCGAAGCGGCGGCGGTCGGCGTCGAGCGACGCCTGGACGTCGAACAGGCGGGCCCCGAGACACGGGTCGCCGGTGCCCTGGAGGTAGAGGCCGGCGGCCTGCATCAGGCTCTTCTCCGCCTCATCCAGCCGGTCGGAGACGCGCCAGGCGTTGCCGAGCTCGGTCAGCGCGCGGCAGCGCAGGTCGGCCACCCGGTGGGGACCGAGCTGCTCGGCGTTGAGGTGCCCGGCCACGAGCAGCGCCTGCTGGGCGAGCCCGACCATCCGCCGCGGATCGTCGTGGCGTGCCTGCTGGCCCTGCTCGACCAGGTTCTCGAAGTCGGCGAGCTCGGGCGAGGCGGGAGCTGCCGGAGCCGTGGTGCCGGTGATCGTCTTGGCCTTGAACAGGATGAGGGCTTCCTGGAGCCGCGAGCTCTCCCGGCGCTGGCGCAGGCGCTCCCGGGTCGTGGAGAAGGCGCGGTCGATGGCGGCCTCGTAGGCGACATCGAGCTCGGCGGACAGCTGGACCTCGGCCGGGTCGTCGCCGAACAGGGCGCCCATGTAAGGAGATACCACCTCGCGGCAACGGTTGCAGCCGTCGAGCAGGTGGACCACCACCGAACGGCTGTCCCGGGCCGGGAGGTCGCCCCGCAGGAACCCTTCGAGCTCCATCAGGGTAGGATGGTCATTCACGCGATGCTCTCCTTTCATGATCACGGGGACGCTGTCATTCTGACACGAAAGCACCCCTTCCTTTGCGCTAATGCAAATACGGGACCGGCGGCCCTAGGTTTTGGTCGCCGGCGGCTTTTCGTCGTCGGCGCAGGTACCCGAGGACGAAGGGGTCTGGCAGCCGTTGGGATCGACCATCGATCCCTGCTTGTCCCAGACGCGGGCGGTCCCGCCATTGCGGCGCGCACCAGCCTGGTGCGGCGCCCGGTCCGGCGCGGCCATCCACCCCAGCTTCCCCCCGACGCTCGCCAGCCAGTCCCAACCCAGGGTCCCGAGGGAGACCAGGGTCCCCTGACCGAATCCCGCCGCCGCGGAGGGCGTCGGGGATGCCAGGGTCAGGGCCGCGACCAGGGTCAATCCCGTGACGACACGTCGAATGGCTCGAAGCTTCATGCAATCTCCTCGTGCGCTGACACCCGGACCGGCATTGGCCCGGGGTCGTGAGCGCGCCTCGCTCCTCAAGTGCCTCCGGGGGAGCTCCGATGGGACGCCTCCCGCCCGGGGAGGATGCCGGCCCTGCAGGGGAAGTGTTGCTTCGAGGAGTGCCGCGGTGACGGAAGCGAAGGCTGCAGCCTGATGATGTCATCAAACGCCATCAAAGAAAAAGCCCGGTCCCGCGGAGTTATTCCCCACGGGCCGGGCTTTGAGAGGTGGGATGAGCCGCCTCAGCGGCGGGAGAACTCGGGCTCGCTCTCCGAGACCTTGTCCTCTTCCTTCTTCGGCTCGGTCGCCTTGAGCCCGTCCTTGGCCGGACCCATGGCGCCGCCCATCGTGGCGCCGGGGGTGCCGCCGACGGTCGGCCTGGGCGTGTTGCTCCCCAGGTTCGTCCCCGTGCCGGAGCCGCCCAGGTTGGAACCGCCCAGGTTGGAGCTGCCCGGGTTGGAGCCGAGGCCGGTGCCGGCCATGCCGTCGCCCAGCTTGGAGCCCGGGGTCCGATTCTCGCCGAAGCTCTGGCCCTGGTTCTGCTGGCCCTGAGCCTGGCCGCCCTGGTTCCCGCCCTCGCCCTCGGTGTTCGGGAGCAGGTCCTGCTTCTTGACCTCTTCCTTGACGGCGTTCTTGGCCTCGCGGCCGATGGAGCGGACCTTCTCGGCCATGCTCCCGACGACGCTGTCCGGGGTCAGCCCCTCGTCCTGCGCCGCCTGCTTGACCGTGTCGACCGCCACGTTCGCGACCTGCTTGCCCTTCTCCAGGACCTCCTGGCCGCGCTCCTTGACCTCGTCGACCACGCGGTCGCGGGTCTCGCCCATCAGCTCGTCTTCCTTGCGGGTCGACGGGATGGAGAGGCCGGCGATGACGCCGAGCGCCAGGGTGGCGGCGCCGAGGGCGAGCGGGTTCGACTCCATCTGCTGCCAGAAGCCGGTGCGGGCCTGGCGGGCCTTGATCCGGGCTTCGTAGCGCGCCCGGTCGGCGGCGGAGCCCACCTTGTGCCGGGCGCCGGAGGCGGCGTCGCGGACGCTGTGAGCGGCGTCGGAGACGGTGTCCTTGACGGTGTGAGCGGCGCCCGAGACCGCGTCCTTGGCGCTGCTGGCGGCGTCGGAGACGGCGTCCTTGGCGCTGTGGGCGGCGCCGCCGACGGCGTGCTTGGCTTTGGACAGGGGGCCCTCGCCGCCGGCTTCGTAGTCGGCGTCGAAGCGGTAGTCGCTCTCGTTGTCGTACTCGGTCTCGAAATCGGTCGCGCCGTAGCGGCTGCCGGCGTAGTCGGCGGAGGCGCGGTAACCGGTGGAGTCGCCGTAGCTCTCACGGCCGTAGCCGCGATAGCCGCGCGGGCTCCGCGGGCGCGAGCGCTGGTCGCGGCCGCTGTCCTCGTTGCGCGAGCTCTCCATCATCAGCCAGCCG
>JBKKAU010000531.1:0-3278 GCA_046714475.1 Thermoanaerobaculia bacterium | reverse complement strand
CCGCCAGTCCCGGCTCTTCTCGATGCGGAACAGGTCGGCCACCGGACTGCTCAGCGCGGCCAACTCCTCGCGGGGATACGCCGACTCGTCCACGAGCCGATATCGCAGCTGGGGCCGGTAGATCTCGGCCGAGGGGTCCAGTTCCCCAATCAAGGAACCGAGGTCCGTCGCCACGCGCCACGGTTCCGATCCATTGTAGACGACAACGGGGATGACCGGAGGCAGCTTGCGCCAGGCCGCCGCCGGCCGGCTATCCAGCAGATTCTGGTAGAAGAGGCCCTCGTAGGTCATGAGGCGGACCGGCATCGAAGGGTCGGGCCGCGACTGGAACTCCATGAGGATGTAGACGTAGACCGGCTCTCCTCCATCCTGGCGCCGGAACTTCCAGATGACGTCGCTCTCCCGGTTTTCATGCTTGGCGGAGACGAAGGAGGCGTTGACCCGCTCGCCAGAGGCGAGATCGATCCGCTCCACCCATTGTTCGCCCACGATCTCGCGCAGGAGATCCTTTATCATGCGCCGGTGGGTGAAGAAGTGGCGATAGCTGAGGTCGTGTTGTCCCACGATTTTTCGCCGGGACACTACCATAGTGTCTGGTGGAGACAACACGCTACGAGGCTGGCGTTGGCGCCTGCCTTGGCAAGCCTCCAACCCTGAGACCCTGAGATCTCCCGCCCCCTCCCGGCAGTATCATCTAGGGAAACATCCCATCCATCTGCCTTCCAGGGGAGAGCCGCATGCCCGAGAACGACGAGATCGTCCGCTGCGCCATCCATCCCGCCATCGGTATCGCCCGGGTGGGCAACGCCGAGGCGGGGGATTACTACATCGGCCCCGAGGTGCCGGGGCAGGCCGCCGAGCCGGGGCCTTCGGGGTACAAGACCCCCGACGGCAAGATCAAGCGCGAGGCGGCGCGGTTCCGCGTCTATGGCTACAACCAGGCCGGCGAGGTGGTCCGGGAGATCACCGCGGACGACGCCGAGATCGCCTGGGAGGTCCACGTCGCCAACCGCAAGGCGGCCTGGTACAAGTTCCTCAACGCCCTCGACCTCAAGCAGTTCGCCATGGTCCCCGACCACCGCAACGCCACCATCACGGGGAGCCGGCGCCAGGACCTGGTCATCGACCCGGGGCCGCGGCGGATCCGCGGCGTCAACCAGAGCGGTCCCCAGTACGCTTTCGACCAGGGCTGGATCTCTTTCCAGGAGGGCAGCCCGATCGAGGTCTCCCTGGGGGAGGTCCGCACGGATGAGAAGGGCAGGCTCCTCGTCATCGGCGGCGAGGGCCGCTCCGCCTCCGCCGACGGCTCCCAGGCCGTGACCTTCGCCAACAACGACGGCTGGTATGACGACACGTCCGACGGCACCGTGCGGGCCAAGGTCAGGGTCGGCGGCCGGGAGCTCGACGCCGAGCCGGCCCTGGTGGCGGTCACGCCCCCCAACTACGGGCAGGGGCTCTACGGCCCGGTCACGATGTACGACGTCGTCTACGACCTCCACCTGCGGCAGGGATGGATCCCGCAGCTGGCGAAGCCCACCTTCTGGGAGCACATCTTCCCGCTCTTCGAGCGCCTGGCGGGCAACCAGTGGGTGAGCCAGGGCGTCTACTTCCTCTTCGGCGCCGGCTCGCCCAGCGACCTCACCGATCCGGCCTATCTGGAGAAGCTCTCCAGCCCCGATCCCCGGCACAAGCCGGCCCGCGAGGCCCTGTTCCGCTGGTTCCGCCAGCCGCCGCCGCCGTGGGACCTGCCCGGCCGCGCGGTGCTGCCGCCCGCCGAGCCGGCCGGCCTGCCGCCTTTCTACGGCGACGGCGTCGATTACGCCGACACGACGATCTACGACCTCGCCGTCACCGACACTCAATACCACTGGCTGAAGCTCTGGGCGGCCGGCGACTTCGAGACCGGCGAGCGCCCGCGGCCGCCCCGCCGGCTGGAGGACGTCCCCTTGGCGCAGCAGCCGGCGGCGCTGGACCGCGCGCCCCTGGAGGACTGCCTGGGCGGACCGTTCCACCCCGGCATCGAGCTGACCTGGACCCTGCGGGTCCCCATCTTCTGGCAGGCGCCCGGAGCGCCCGGGACGCCGGAGGACGGCGGCCCCCTCTTCCGGCCCAAGGTCCTGGCGCCCGGCGAGGAGCCCAAGGACGACTTCGGTACTTTCCTCACCACGGACGTCGCCCTCGGTCCCGGCGGCCCGCTGGACGGCAGCGGCCCCGGCAGCCTCACCCGCTGGATGGGCATCCCGTGGCAGACCGACGAGGCGAGCTGCCTCTCGGGCTACAACACGTCGAGCTACCTGCCGTTGCCTTCGTTCTGGGCGGCGCGCGTGCCCAACCAGGTGCTGGCCCTGCAGTCCTATGAGCGGCTCGGGGACGCCGGCCTTCCCGAGCAGCAGAAGATGAAGCACTTCTCCTACCGCCAGTTCTGGCTGCGCGACCTCAACGCCAGCGGCGCCTACCAGGCGCGCATCAACAACATGGTCAAGAGCTGGCACGCCGTCGGGATCATCTCCGAGCAGCCGGCCCCGGCCGGCGGGACGGGGGAGGGCTGGCCGGAGCGCTACTGGGTGGAGATGGGCCGGGCCGAGAAGTTCGTCGAGCCTGACGCGAGCTTCGAGCAGGTGGAGCGGGCCGAGCGGCCGGCCGATTTCGAGCAGATCACCGAGCCGCTCTTCAGGGTCAGGGGCGAGGCCCTGCCGGTGCGGACGGACGCCGAGCGGGCCGCCCATCCGAGGCCGCGCCGGCACATCGTGCGCCGCGACCGGTAGGGATGGCTCCCGAGGTCGTCGTCGTAGGGGGCGGCCCCGCCGGCGCGGTGGCCGCCCTGGTCCTCGCCCGGCGCGGGGTCTCCGTGACCGTCCTGGAGTCCCGCGCCGCGCCGGAGCGCAAGGTCGGGGAGTGCCTGCCCCCGAACCTCTCGCCGCTGCTGCGCCATCTCGGGCTGGAGGACCTGCTGCTCCGGGACGGCCACCTGCGCTCGCTGGGCAACCGTTTCGTCTGGGGATCGCCGCGGCCCGGCGAGCGTCCGTTCCTGGCCGGCACCCAGGGGGACGGATGGCACGTCGACCGCCTCGTCTTCGAGTCCCGGCTGGCGGAGCGCGCCCGGGAGGCCGGAGCGGAGTGGCGCCGGGACTGCCGCTTCGCCCGTTGCGAGCGGTCGGGGACCGGCTGGCGGCTGGAGATGGAGGACGGCGGGACGCTGGCCGCGGGCTTCGTCGCCGACGCCACCGGCAGGACCGCCCGCATGGCCCGGCGCCTCGGAGCGCGCCGGGTGCGCTACG
>JBKKAU010000530.1:0-1767 GCA_046714475.1 Thermoanaerobaculia bacterium | reverse complement strand
GTCCGGGTGGTGGTGTGGGGGGGTCCGGCGGACGCGGGGGTGTGGGTGGGGCTGGCGGCCGCCGCCGCGCGGGCGGTGGCCGACGTCCCCCCCGGCTCGCTGGTCGGCGGCGACGGCGCCCTGGTGCGCGGCGAGGCCGCGATCGACGGGCGCGTGGTGCGCGTGCTGGACCTCGAATCCCTGGGGCGGGAGCGTTGATCGGCCGCGGCTATCTCCTGCTGCGCCGGGCCGGCAGCCTGTGGGGGATCGCCAATGCCGCGGTCGGGGACCTGGTCCGCCACGGGGACGGCGGCTACCGGATCGCGACCGCCGGGGAGGCGCCGGCGACCCTGGTCGCCGACGAGGTCCTCGGCGTGGTGCCGGAGCTGCGGGTCTGGCCGAACGTCTCGGTGTTGCGCCGTTTCTGGACCGAGCCGCTGGCCGGTCTGGCGGTCCATGGCGAGGTGCCGGTGATCCTGGTCGATCCGGGCCGGCTGCCGCACGCGTTGCAGCTTGGAGCCGGAGGAGGTGCTTGACGTGATCCATGACAACGGCCACCGCCTGAACCAGGCCCTCCTGGGATTGCTGATCCTGGGCAGCCTGGTGGTCTCGGGGCTGGTGCTGATGACCCTGAGCGAGGCGGGCGGCGCCCCGAGCTGGCCGTTCAACCTCTTCCTGCTGGCGTCGGCCGCGGCGTGCGGGTTTTACTACCGCGTCGTCTACCGGCTGCAGCAGAGCCTGCGCGAGCTCGTCGACGGCACGGGACGCCGCAACAGCGCGGTGGAGAAGGCTCTGGCCGAGACGCTCGACCGGCTGCGGGCGGGCGACCTGGTGCATTGCGCGGACCAGGCGCGGTCGCTGCCCGGCCGGCTGTCCACGGCATTTTCGACCGCCACCAACGCGCTGGACGTGCTGGCGCAGCAGATCCAGTCCAGCTCGGTCGAGATCGCGGGGGCGGCGAGCTCGGTCAACCAGATCGCTTCGGAGCTCGCCTCCGGCTCTTCGCAACAGGCGACCTCGGTGGTCCAGATCACCGCCGCCATGGAGGAGCTGGCCCGCACCGCTTCGCAGATCGCCGAGAACGCCGCCGCCCAGGCGGAGCTGGCGCAGAACGCCGAGCGCAGCGGCAACGTCGGCCTCGCCGCCGTCGAGGAGGCGGTGCTCGGGGTCGAGGACGTCAAGAAGAGGATCATCGGCATCGCCAGCCGCGCCGAGACCCTGGGCACCCGCTCCCGCGAGATCTACCGGGTGCTCGACCTGATCACCGAGATCGCCCAGGAGACCCATATCCTGTCGTTGAACGCCGCCATCGAAGCCTCGGCGGCCGGCGAGCACGGGCGCCGCTTCTCGGTCGTCGCCGACGAGGTCCGCCGGCTCGCCCAGCGCTCCCAGGAGTCGGTCGAGTCGGTGCGCAACCTCCTCAACGAGTTCGCCGACTCGATCCGCGCCACCGTCGTGGCCACCGAGGAGGGGAGCCAGGAGGCGGCCCGCGTGCTGGAGAGGGGCCGGACCGCGGCCTCCGCCATCGAGGAGCTGGGCGAGACGTCCAGCGACACCGCCCGCGTGGCGCGCGAGATCTCGCTCACCACCCAGCAGCAGAACCCCGCGTCGGACGAGGTTGTGCTGACTCTCAAGGAGGTCAGCCACGTGGTGCAGCGGATGGCGGAGAGCCTGCAGAAGTTCTCGGGCACCGCCGACCATCTCAACCGGCTCGGGCTGGGCATCCAGATGGGCGCCCAGTCGTTCCACCTCGACTCGCCGCACTCGTTGAAGCACCTCGCCGAGAAC
>JBKKAU010000529.1:0-4009 GCA_046714475.1 Thermoanaerobaculia bacterium | reverse complement strand
GCGCCGTCTCGATCAGGAACGAAGCGGAGAGCAGGTCGTGCTCTCCCATGTAGAAGTACTTGTCCTTATAGACCGACCTGAAGAAGCGGTGGTAGGAGCGCACGAAGGTCGCATTGTGCTCGGCGATGCGGGCGGCGACGTCCTCGCTGGCGGCGTGGGCCTTGATGATCTCGACCGTGGCCTCGACGCTGAACGAGGCGTGGTCGAGCCCCGGCGAGTAGTAAGGGTCGAGGAACGCCGCCGCGTCGCCAAGGAGCGCCCAGCCGTCGCCCATGTACTGCTTCGTGACGTAGGCGAGGTTCGAGAAGGTGCGGAGGTCCTCGGAGCGCATGCGGGCGCCTTCCAGCAGTTCCGCGGCCATGGGGATGGCGCCCAGGAAGGAGCGGTAGGCCTCCTCCATGCCGGAGCCCCGGTCGAGGTCGATCAGCCGGGTGTCGAAGACGACGCCGATGCTGGTCTCGCCGTTTCCCAGGGGGATGAACCAGACCCAGTAGCCGAAGCCCATGTAGTGGTTGGTGGCGAGGCGGCGCGAGCTGACGTTCTTGCGGGCGAAGGAGAGCGGCCCGCGGGCGGCGACGTCGTCGAGGTGGCGGACCCCTTCCCAGCGGCACCAGATGGCGGCGGTCGGGTGCTCGCGGTTGCGCTCGATCAGCCCCAGCCGCTTGCCGAGGAAGGTGGCGCGGCCGGTGGCGTCGAGCACCCAGCGGCAGGCGACAATCTCGGTCTCCCCGTCCATCTCCAAGGTGATGCGGTGGTCGAAGCTGCCCAATTCACCGATCTCAACGTCCCGGGCGCGCGCCGGCCGCAGCAGCTCGGCCCCTTCGGCCACGGCGGTCGCCAGCAGGTGCTCGTCGAGCGCGTCGCGGCGGAGCTGGAACGAGGGGACGGTGCTCCTCTGGAAGGCGCCGGACTCGCTGGACTCGGCATGGCAATGGACGTGCTCGTTCTGGAACCAGTAGCGCAGCCCCTCCTTGGGGAGGTGCTCCAGCTCCAGGTGCTGCCACTGCGCCAGCCGCCGGGTGAGGAACATACCCGACATCTCGGTCGTGGCCTCCCCCACCTTGGCGTCGAACGCCTCGGCCCTCTCCACCACCAGCACCGAAAGCTCCGGACAGTCCCGCCGCAGCAGGATCGCCGCCGCGGCGCCGGAGAAGGCGCCTCCCAGGATGACCACGTCGTACCGCTTCATCAAAAGTTCTTTCCGCCGGACAGGCCCAATCCGAGGGGATTGTAGCAGCGCGGGGGGCGCCGGCCGGTTACTCCTCTCCCGCCAGCCGCAGGATCTGTTCTCGCAGTTCCGGAGACAAGCGATACCCCACAATTGCGAGTTGCTCCAGGAGAGGAGCGACCTGGTGAACGAGACCTTTCTGGCGGGCGGCCAGAAGGACACCGCCGGTGCCCACGACAGGAAGCCCACGCCTCTTCGCCACCGCCCTGCCTCGCTTGTCATCCAGAAGGAGAAATCGGCAGTCCCGCTGTTCCGCCAGCACGAGGGCCTCGGACTCTCCAGGGTCGAGCACCAATCTGAGCCTATCGAGATCCGGGCTGGCGTTGGGGGACGCCTCCACCAGCCATCCTTCTTCCATGGCCCTGGCCAGCTCTCGCGCACCGGGACGAGCCTCGGCGATTTGCAGCTCCTGGAGCACGCGGGGAGGCACGAGCACTCGGCTGTAAAGGTCCCGCAGAAGAGAGAGGAGACCGACTCGCGCCAGCCCGATCAGCGGACCGGCATCGGCCACGATGACGTCGGTCACAGGGCTGTTTCGAGCTCTTCCGCCAGCTCTTCGGGGGAGTAGTCCACAGCTGGGATACCCAGCTCTCCGAGGAGCTCGATAAACCCCTCAACCGGGACGCCGGCCAGCTTTGCGCTCTGGGCAAGAGTCGCCTGCCCGGTCTCGAAGAGATGCAGCGCCAGATTGCGGTGAATGCCCTGCTCCAGCAGACGCTCGTCAAACGGTACAGCCAGGATCGCGGGACGACCGTGCTTGGTGATGAGGGACAGCCTGCCCTGCTCGGCATCCCGAAGCAGATCACCCGAGCGCTGTCTCAGGTCGCGGACTGTGAAGACATCAAACGGGTCCATCGGAGTCTCCTCAGTGTGCCCACATTCCGGTGCACAACCAGGCTTGAGTATACCCGTCGCTGCGGCTGGCAGACACCCCCCGGGTTGCGGTCTTCCGTCCAACACGGCACAATAAGAAGATGCAGGATCTCCTCGCCCGGCCACCGGCTTGACCTCCCCGCCTGTTGCGCACGCCCAGGAAGAGCTAGCACCAGAACCCCCAGAAACGGAGCGAACTTTGAGTCGCAGAATGCTGATCAACGCGCAGCGTCCGGAAGAGTTGCGTATCGCCATCGTCCAGGACAGCACCCTGGAGGACTACCAGGTCGACGTCGCCGAGGCTGGCGTCACCCGCGGTAACATCTACCGCGGCGTCATCGCCAACATCCAGCCGAGCCTGAACGCCGCCTTCATCGAATACGGCGTCGAGCGCCATGGCTTCCTCGCCATCCAGGACGTGGTCCCCGACGCCTACTACCACCGGCCCAAGGGCGGCCAGCCGCGCATCGAGGACGTCCTGGAACGTGGCAAGCCGATCGTCGTCCAGATCTCCAAGGACTCGATCGGCTCCAAGGGCGCGTCGCTGACCACCAGCCTGTCGCTCGCCGGCCGCTACCTGGTGCTTACCCCCTTCGAGGAGACGCGCGGCGTCTCGCGCAAGGTCGAGGACGAGGACACCCGCAAGAAGCTGAAGGCGCTCGCCAATGGGCTCGAGCTCCCCGAAGGCTGCGGCGTGATCCTGCGCACCAACGCTCTCGGACAGACCAAGGCGACGCTCACCCGCGACCTCTCGGCCCTGCTGCGGCTGTGGAAGAGGGTGCAGTCGGCCGCCGTCACCGGCAAGGGGACGCGCCTCCTCTACACCGACCAGGACCTGATCTTCCAGGCGTTGCGCGACCGGCTGGACGCCAGCATGGAGGAGGTCCTGGTCGACGACGACGAGGCGTACGAGAAGGCCCTCGCCTACATGCAGGCCTTCATGCCGCGGGCCAAGACCCGCCTCGTGCGCTACACCGACCGCATGCCGCTGTTCACCCGCTTCGAGATCGAGCCCCAGGTCGACCGCATCTACGACCGCACCGTGCCGCTGCCGAGCGGCGGCTCGATCGTCATCGACGCGACCGAAGCGCTGACCGCGGTCGACGTCAACTCCGGCCGTTCGACGCGCGCCGCCACCCAGGAGGAGACCGCGGTCCACACCAACGTCGAGGCGGCGGCCGAGGTGGCCCGCCAGCTCCGGCTGCGCGACCTCGGGGGCCTCGTGGTGGTCGACTTCATCGACATGCGCGCCTCCAAGCACCAGAGGAAGGTCGAGAAGGTCCTGCGCGACGCCATGAAGGCCGACAAGGCGCGCGTCACGGTCGGCAAGATCAGCCCCAACGGCCTGTTGGAGATCAACCGCCAGCGCATCCAGCAGGCGCTCCAAGTCCGCACCCACCGGCCCTGCCCCACCTGCAACGGCACCGGCCGCCTGGCGAGCCCCGAGCTGATCAGCCTGAACCTGCTGCGCCGCGTCGAGGCCCGCGCCGCCACCGGCACCATCCAGGCGGTGCGCATCGGCCTCCACCCCGAGCTCGCCGACGCCATGCAGAACAGCCGGCGGCAGGAGCTCGCCGCTCTCGAGGACGAGTTCGACATCGAGATCGAGATCATCGCCGCGCCCGGGCTGCACCGGCCGGACCAGCAGATCGAGTGGACCCGCCGGGAGAAGCCCGCCAAGCCGCCCAAGCGCCAGCGGGCCGCCCCCCCGACGCTCAAGCCCTGGGACCTCGCCCTGCCCGAGCCCGACCAGGAGGACTACGAGGACGAGGAAGAGCAGCCGGCGGCGGCGGCTCCCCGGGCTGCCCAGCCCGCCCACTCCACCGCCGAGCCGCCGGAAGTTGGCGCCGACGAGGGCGACGGCGAAGGCAAGCGCGGGCGCAAGCGGCGCCGCGGCGGGCGCAAGCG
>JBKKAU010000528.1:0-1540 GCA_046714475.1 Thermoanaerobaculia bacterium | reverse complement strand
CCTGCTGGCGCGCGAGGTCGACCTCGCCCTCCACCTCGAAGGGGTCTCGCTGCTGGCGCTGGACCCGCGGTCCGGCCTGATGATCGACCCGCGCACCCGGTCGCGGCGGCTGGACGCCTCGTCGGCTCTCGCCCAGATGATCTCCAACGCCAGCGACCCGCTGGCCGTCGACCTCGACAACCCGCATTCGCCGCTGCTGAAGCTCCCCGAGGTGGAGCGGCACTGGCTGGTCGACAACGGCTACAAGCTGCTGGTGCCGATCCTGGCGCGGGACGGCTCGCTGCTCGGCCTGATCGGGCTGGGGGAGAAGAAGAGCGGCCTGCCGTTCCTCAAGGAGGACCGCCAGCTCCTGCACGCCATCGCCAGCAGCTCCGCCTGGGTGCTGGAGCTGGAGCACAGCCGGTCGTATACGCCGCGCCGCTCGTGGCGCGACCCGTCGTCGTCCTCCTCCGGCGCCAGCTCCGAGGAGATCGCGCAGCTGCCGCCGGAGGCGTTGCCGGCCGCCGAGGTCGCCAAGGAGTGTCCGGTCTGCGGCGCGCTCCACCCCTCCTACACGGTCTTCTGCAGCGCGGACAGCCACCGCCTGGAGCCGGCCCACGTGCCCTATGTGCTGCCGGGCAAGTTCCGCTTCGAGCGGCGGATCGGCGCCGGCGGCATGGGGGTGGTCTACCGCGGCTTCGACCTCGCCCTGGGCCGGTCGGTGGCGGTCAAGACGTTGCGCCGGGTCTCCCCCGAGGACGCCATGCGGCTGCGGCGCGAGGCGCGGACGGCGGCTGCCGTCTCGCACGTGCACCTGGCGTCGGTCTACGGAATGGAGACCTGGCAGGGGACGCCGATGCTGGTCCTGGAGCTGCTCGAAGGCGGGACGCTCGGCCAGCGCATCGAGGCGCGTGGCAAGCTCACCCCGCTGGAGATGGTCGACCTGGGGATCGACATGGCCGAGGCGCTGGCGCAGCTCCACAGCACCGACATCCTCCACCGCGACCTGAAGCCGAGCAATATCGGCTTTACCAAGGACGGCATCCCCAAGCTGATGGACTTCGGCATCGCGCGCGTCATGTTCGACCTGCGCCGGGACACGGACAGCACCGGGTTCGACGACCTGGACGACAGCGCCTCGATCCTGCCGCCCACCTCGATCTGGCACCAGACCCCGAGCTCGATCTCGGTCTCGCGCCAGCTCGTAGGCACGCTCTCCTACCTCTCCCCCGAAGCGCTGAACGGCGAGCCGGCCGACGTCTCCTTCGACCTCTGGGGGCTCGCCATCGTGCTCTACGAGACCCTGATCGGCCGCAAGGTCTTCACCGGCGGCGAGGTGCGGCAGCTCATGACCCGCATCAAGGCGGGGCGCGTCCCGGACTTCTCCCAGGTCTGCCCCGAATACGACGAGGCCCTGGGCGACTTCTTCCGCTCCGCCCTCCACAGGAGCGTCACCCGCCGGCCGGCGACCGCCAAGGACTTCAAGAAGCGGCTGGAAGCGGTGAAGGAGACGCTGGCGGCGAGGGACTAGCAGCCCCCCTGGGTACGCGGGCGTCCCGCC
>JBKKAU010000527.1:0-1349 GCA_046714475.1 Thermoanaerobaculia bacterium | reverse complement strand
GGTCGGGACGACCCAGATAGCCACGGGCCAGGCTCTCGCCGGCGATGCACAACTCGCCGGACACCCCCGGGGGGACCAAAGCCAGACCGCGGTCCAGCAGATGGACCCGGACGTTGGCGATCGGGCGGCCGATGGACGGAGCGCGGTCCGTCACCAGGGCGGGCACGGCGCCTGAGGTCGCCACCACGGTGCTCTCCGTCGGACCGTAGTCGTTGACCAGGATAAAAGGCGGCGGCGAAGTGGGGTGCCGGTGGAGCTTGTCGCCGCCGGTCAGCAAGAGCCGGAGCGGAACCGATGCCGGCCAGGGGAGCGCCAGCAGACCCTCTGCCACCGGCGTCGGCGCGAACGTGCAGGTGATCTGCGCGGCGAGGAGCCAGGTCTGCAGGACGGACGGCGAGGTCCGGGTCTCCTCGTCCTCGGGGATGCAGACGCTCGCCCCTGCCACGAGGTAGGGCCAGAGGTCCCAGACCGACGCGTCGAAGGCCAAGCCCGAAAGGCGGGTCGCCCGGTCGGCCGGGGAGACCCGGAAGGCGTCCTGGTGCCAGCCGAGGAGGTTCAGCAGGCCGCGGTGCTCGACCGCGACCCCTTTGGGCCGGCCAGTGGAGCCCGAGGTATAAATGACGTAGGCCAGATGACCCGGAGCGACCTCCACGTCGGGATCATGGGGACCGAAGCCGTCGAGGACTTCCCGGTCCAGGGAGAGGATCCGCGGGCCCAGCCGTTGGGGCAGCTCCCCGGCCCGTCCGGCCGTGGTGAGAAGCACCGCGGCCCCGGCGTCCTGGAGCGTGAACGCCAGGCGCTCAACCGGATAGGACGGGTCGAGAGGCAGGTACGCCGCCCCCGCTTTGAGCACGGCCAGGAGCGCCGCCACCTCCTCGGGAGAGCGGTCCAGCCAGACGCCCACGACCGACTCCGGACCCACGCCGATCGACCCGAGGCGATGGGCCAGCCGGTTCGCCCGCGCGTTCAGCTCGCCGTAGGTCAGCACCCGCGGGCCGAACGTCAGGGCCGCCGCATCCGGGGCGGCCTGGGCGCGCTCCGCCACGAGCCGGTGCACGCAGCCTCGCTCCGCGAGCGGCAGCCGCGTGTCGTTCCACTCGAACAGCAGCTGCCGGCGCTCCGCCTTGTCGAGAAGCGGAAGGTCCGACAGCCGGCGCTCCGGGTCGTCGACGCTCCCGGCGAGCAGACGTTCGAAGTGGCCGAGCAGCCGCGTCATGGTCGCGCCGTCGAAGAGGTCGGCGTTGTACCCCAGAGATCCCGTCCAGCCGTCGGCTCCCTCCTGGAGCGACAGGGTGAGCTCGAACTTGGCGCTCCCCCCTTCGGCCGGCAGCGGGCTCAAAGAGAGGCCC
>JBKKAU010000526.1:0-1230 GCA_046714475.1 Thermoanaerobaculia bacterium | reverse complement strand
TCGGCGGCACCAACGCGCACGTGGTCCTGGAGGAGGCTCCCCCCGCCGCCGGCGAAGCCACCGGGCCGTCGCGTCCCTGGCAGCTCCTGGCGCTGTCGGCCCGCACGCCCGCGGCGCTCGACGCCGCCACCCGGAACCTCGCCAGGTGCCTGGAGGAGGAGCCTGATCTGGCGCTGGCGGACGCGGCCTACACGCTCGATATCGGACGGCGGCCGTTCGCGCACCGCCGCGCCGTGGTCTGCAGCGACCGGAACGACGCGCTCGCCGCTCTCTCCGACCCGGAGCGCTGGGTCACCGGCCAGCAGGAGCCGGGGGACCGGTCGGTGGTCTTCCTGTTCTCGGGCCAGGGCTCGCAGTACCCGGGCATGGGCCGCGAGCTGTACGAGACCGAGCCGGTCTTCCGCCGCGAGCTGGACGCCTGCGCCGAGCTGCTTTCGCCGCATCTTTCGCCTCGGGGGCTCGACCTGCGCGAGGTGCTCTACCCGGACCTCTTCCATTCCGATCTTTCTGCGGAGGAGGCGGCGCGCCGGCTCGACCAGACCGCGCTCACGCAGCCGGCCCTCTTCGCCGTCGAGTACGCCCTGGCGCGGCTCTGGATGAGCTGGGGCGTGCAGCCGGCGGCGATGCTCGGCCACAGCATCGGCGAGTACGTGGCGGCCTGCCTGGCCGGGGTCTTCGAGCTGGCCGACGCGCTCGCCCTGGTCGCGGCGCGCGGCCGGCTGATGCAGTCGCTGCCGCCCGGCGCCATGCTGGGCGTCGACCTGCACGAGGCGGAGATCACCCCCTATTTATCTGGAAATGGGGGACCGGGCCTGTCGCTCGCCGCGGTCAACGGGCCGTCGTCCTGCGTGGTCTCGGGTCCGGAAGAGGCCATCGCGGACCTGGAGCGCCGGCTCTCGGGCCTCGGCGTCCGCGTGCGCCGGCTCCACACCTCGCACGCCTTCCACTCGGCGATGATGGACCCGATCCTCGCCGCGTTCACCGACGAGGTCGCCAGGGTCCACCGCTCGACGCCGCGCCTGCCGTGGGTGTCGAACCTCACGGGTACCTGGATCACGCCGGAGGACGCGACCGACCCGGGTTACTGGAGCCGGCACCTGCGCGGCGCCGTGCGTTTCGCCGACGGCGTGCGGGCGCTGTTCGCCGACTCCGACCGCGTGCTGCTCGAGGTCGGCCCCGGCCATACGCTGGCGACGCTGGCGCGGCAGGCCGGTCCGGGACGCACAGTCG
>JBKKAU010000525.1:0-4927 GCA_046714475.1 Thermoanaerobaculia bacterium | reverse complement strand
CCTGACCAATCAGGTGCGCGCCATCGCCGAGGTCGCCACGGCGGTGACCAAGGGCGACCTGACGCGCTCGATCCAGGTGGAGACCCGCGGCGAGGTCGCGGAGCTCAAGGACAACATCAACACCATGATCGACAACCTGCGCGCCACCACGGAGCGCAACCAGGAGCAGGACTGGCTGAAGACCAACCTGGCCAAGTTCACGCGCATGCTGCAGGGCCAGCGCGAGCTGGTCACGGTCGGCGAGATGCTGCTCTCGGAGCTGGCGCCGCTCGTCCACGCGCAGCAGGGGACGGTCTACCAGATGGAAGCCGTCGCCGCCGAGACGGGCGAGAAGCCGGTGCTGCGGCTGCTCGCCGGCTATGCGCCGCGCGAGGACCAGACCGAGGTGATCGAGCTCGGCCGCGGGCTGGTCGGCCAGTGCGCGGTGGAGAAGCAGCGCGTCCTGCTCAACGACCTGCCGCCGGACTACACGCGCATCCAGTCGAGCCTCGGCGAGGCCAGGCCGGCGAGCGTCGTGGTGCTGCCGGTGCTCTTCGAGGGCGAGACCAAGGCGGTGGTCGAGCTGGCCTCGCTCTACCCGTGCACCGAGACCCACCTCGCCTTCCTCGAGCAGCTCACGCAGTCGATCGGCGTCGTGCTCAACACCATTGAGGCGACGATGCGGACGGAGAACCTGCTCGAGCAGTCGCAGCAGCTCACCCTGGAGCTGCAGACCCGCCAGACCGAGCTGCAGCGCACCAACGAGGAGCTGGCGACCAAGGCCAAGCAGCTCGCCGAGCAGAACGTCGAGGTCGAGCGCAAGAACAAGGAGGTCGAGCAGGCCCGCCGGGCGCTGGAGGAGAAGGCCGCCGAGCTGGCGCTCACCTCGAAGTACAAGTCGGAGTTCCTGGCCAACATGTCGCACGAGCTGCGCACGCCGCTCAACTCGATCCTCATCCTCGGCCAGGAGCTGGCCGGCAACCAGGCCGGCAACCTCTCGACCAAGCAGGTCGAGTTCGCGCGGAACCTCCACTCGGCCGGCACCGACCTCCTGACGCTGATCAACGACATCCTCGACCTGTCGAAGATCGAGTCCGGCACGGTCACCGTCGAGGCCGAGGAGATTACCTTCACGTCGCTGCGCGACAGCGTGGAGCGCACCTTCCACCACATCGCGGAGTCGAAGAGCCTTCCCTTCTACGTCGACCTCAGCTCGACGCTGCCGCGGACCTTCACCAGCGACCCGAAGCGGCTGCAGCAGATCTTGAAGAACCTGCTCTCGAACGCCTTCAAGTTCACCATGCAGGGGCATGTCTCGATGACGGTGCGGGACGCGGCCGAGGGCTGGTCGCCGGACCATCCGGTGCTCCGGATGGCCCAGAACGTGATGGCCTTCAGCGTCGTCGACACCGGCATCGGCATCGCGCCGGAGAAGCAGAAGCTGATCTTCGAGGCCTTCCAGCAGGCCGACGCCGGCACCAGCCGCAAGTACGGAGGCACCGGCCTGGGCCTGGCGATCAGCCGCGAGCTGGCCACCCTGCTGGGCGGCGAGATCCGGCTGGTCAGCACGCCGGGCCAGGGGAGCACCTTCACGCTCTACCTGCCGCTCAACTACACCGGCCCCGCCCGCGCCATGACCATGCCGGCCATGTCCCATGAGCCGGCCACCCTGACCTCCCAGACGGCTCTGCCGGTCCTGGCGGTGGCCAAGCGGGAGGAGGTCGTCCATGACGACCGGGACACGATCGAGGAGGGGGACAACGTCCTGCTGATCGTCGAGGACGACCCGCACTACGCCCGTATCCTGCTCGGCCTCGCCCACGACCGGGGGTTCAAGGGGATCGTCACCAGCCGCGGCCAGATGGCGCTGTCGCTCGCCCGCGAGTTCCTGCCCACCGCGATCACCCTGGACGTGTTCCTGCCCGACATGCTCGGCTGGACGGTGCTCAACAACCTGAAGCTCGACCCGGCGACGCGGCACATCCCGGTGCAGATCCTCTCGGTGGAGGAGGAGCGGCAGCACGGCCTGTCGCACGGCGCCTTCTCCTACCTGGTCAAGCCGGCGACGACCAACGACCTGGAGGTGGCGTTCGACCGCATCAAGACCTACATCACGCCGCACACCAAGCGGCTGCTGGTGATCGAGGTCAACGACATCGAGCGCCAGAGCATCATCGAGCTGCTGGGCCACGACGACATCGAGATCACCGCGGTCGGCACCGGCGCCGAAGCCCTGGCGGCTCTGCTCGACCGCCCGTTCGACTGCTGCGTCGTCGACCTCCGCCTGCCGGACATGTCGGGCTTCGAGCTGCTGGAGAAGGTGCAGGCCGAGCCGTCGCTGCGCGACGTGCCGGTGGTCGTCTTCACCGGCAAGGAGCTGAGCGACGAGGAGGAGGCGCGGTTGAAGACGGTGGCGAAGAGCATCGTGCTCAAGGACGTGCAGTCGCCCGAGCGGCTGCTCGACGAGACGGCGCTGTTCCTCCACCGCGTGGTGGCGGACCTGCCGGAGTCGAAGCGCGACGTCCTCGAGCGCCTGCACGGCTCGACCGGCGTGCTGCGCCACCGCAAGGTGCTGGTGGTGGACGACGACGTGCGGAACATCTTCGCCCTCACCACCGTTCTGGAAAACCAGGAGATGGACGTGTTGAGCGCGACCAACGGCCGGCAGGCGATCGACATCATCCAG
Source organism: Thermoanaerobaculia bacterium (assembly GCA_046714475.1). Lineage (GTDB taxonomy): Bacteria > Acidobacteriota > Thermoanaerobaculia > Multivoradales > UBA5704 > DASPJI01. The sequence goes on along the minus strand of JBKKAU010000525.1, from coordinate 2,262 downwards.
AGCACGCCCGACCTGAGCGTGGTGCTGATGGACATCATGATGCCCGAGATGGACGGCTACGAGACCATGCGCGAGATCCGCAAGGACCCCGAGCTCCGGACGCTGCCGATCCTGGCCCTGACCGCCAAGGCGATGAAGGGGGACCGCGAGAAATGCCTGCAGGCCGGAGCGTCGGACTACATCGCGAAGCCGGTGAACACGGACCAGCTCCTCTCGCTGCTGCGGGTCTGGCTCTACCGGTGAGGCGCGGCGCGCCGAAGGCCGTAGGGGTAGGAGGGTGACGGGATGAGAGCGCCGGTCAGCATCCTCCTCGTCGACGACGAGGAGCGGAACCTCGACGTGCTCGAGACCATCCTCGGGCGCGCCGACTACCGGCTCGTCCGCGCCCGGACCGCGGAGGAGGCGCTGATGGCGATGCTCGGTGGCGAGTTCGCCGCCATCGTGCTCGACATCCAGATGCCGGGCACCAGCGGCATCGAGCTGGCGCAGCTCATCAAGCAGCGCAAACGCAACCGGGACGTCCCCATCCTCTTCCTGACCGCCTACTCGGTCGAGGAGCGGGACGTGCTCCGGGGGTACGACGCCGGCGCCGTCGACTACCTGACCAAGCCGGTCAACCCGGACATCCTGCGGTCCAAGATCGCCGTCTTCGTCGACCTCTTCCTCAAGACGCGCGCGCTGGCCGCGGCGAACCGGGCGCTGGAGAACGAGGTCGCCGAGCGCCAGAAGGTCGAGGAGGCGTTGCGGCAGGCCAACGAGGAGCTGGAGGCGCGCGTGGAGGAGCGCACCCTGGACCTGACCCGCACGATGGAGAGCGAGCGGGCGGCCCGCTCCGAGGCCGAGCGCGCCAGCCGTTTGAAGGACGAGTTCCTGGCCATCGTCTCGCACGAGCTGCGGACGCCGCTCAACGCCATCCTCGGCTGGGGGCACATCCTGACCGAAGGCCGGACCGACCGGCCGGAGGTGCGGCCCGAGGTATTGACCCAGGGGCTCGAAACCATCGTCCGCAACGCCCGCGCGCAGGCCCATCTCATCGAGGACCTGCTGGACATGAGCCGCATCGTCAGCGGCAAGGTCCGTCTGAACCTCCAGACCGTGGCCCTTACGGAGATCGTCGCCGCGGCGGTCGGCACGGTCACGCCGACCGCTCAGGCCAAGGGGATCGAGATCGAATGCGCCGCCGACGGGTTGGCGACCCTGGCTCCGCTGGCTCCGCTGGCTCCGCTGGCTCCGATAGTGCGCGGCGACCCCGAGCGGCTGCAGCAGGTGGTGCTGAACCTGCTGACCAACGCCGTGAAGTTCACCCCGGAGGGCGGGCAGGTCCGGGCCTCGGTGAGGATGGCCGAGCCCTGGGCCGAGATCGTCGTCCACGACACGGGCCAGGGCATCCCGCCGCGGTTCATGCCGTACGTCTTCGATCCGTTCGTCCAGGCCGAGTCCTCCACCACCCGGCGGCACGGCGGCCTGGGCCTCGGGCTGGCGGTCGTCAGCCACCTGGTGGGGCTGCACGGGGGGACGGTCCGCGCCGAGAGCCTCGGCGAGGGGCTCGGATCCACCTTCTTCGTCAGGATCCCCCTCCTGACCGGCGTCCACGCGGAGGGGGCGGCGGCGGCGGACGCGGCGAGCCTGGCCTCCAGCGCTCCTCGCGCCGAGGCCCCGGCCGACTTGCAGGGCGTGCGGCTCCTGCTCGTCGAGGACGAGCCGGACACGCGCCACGCCGTCGCCCGGTTCCTCCAGAACTACGGCGCGGCGGTGGTCGCCGTCGGCTCGGCGGAAGAGGCCCTGGAGCAGCTGTGGAGCGAGGTCTTCGACATCCTGGTCAGCGACATCGGCATGCCGGGGATGGACGGCTACGACCTGATCCGGGCGCTTCGCGCCCACGAGAGCGGGTCCGGCCGGCGCCTGCCGGCCGTGGCCGTGACCGCCTTCGCCCGCGAGGAAGACCGGCGGCGGGTGCTGCAGGAGGGCTACTCCGAGCACGTCGCCAAGCCGGTCAACACCACCCGGCTGCTCAGCGTCCTCATGGAGCTCGCGGGCAAGGCCGCCCGGGTAGCGAGCCCGCCCGGCGATGAATCGCCGGGCTACGAAGCGACGCCGGCCTGAAGGCGGGATTTACCCCGGGGTTCGCTGAATTCCCCGCCACGCCCAGTCCGGAGGACGCCCTTCTTTTTAGCCCAGGGTGGAAACCCTGGGCGGCTTTGCGGGCCGTGCGGCTTTGCGGCCGTGCCCCGGCGGATGGCGCCCAGGGTTTCCACCCTGGGC
>JBKKAU010000524.1:0-10394 GCA_046714475.1 Thermoanaerobaculia bacterium | reverse complement strand
AACTTCTCCTCCAGGCGCCGCGACTCTTGCGCTTCTTTGTGGACTCTCCCCGAAAGCGCAAAAGCCAAGCTGCGGAGGCGGCCTCCGCAGCTCAAAAATTCAACGCGTACTCAAGTTAACGCTTATGGGGGTTTACCCCCTCCCGGGCGGGGGCAAGCACCGCCCCTACCTTCCTTCTTCCTCTCGCGGCATAGCCCCACCAGAACCAACTCCTTCTCATAGTCCGCCGGCTCCGCCGGCCTCCCCTTGGAAGGAGATCGTCATGAAAGTTTGGAGTTTTCAATTGTCCGTCCTTTTCGCCCTCGCTTCGGCCGTACCGGCCGCGGCTCAGCCTTGCGTGCCGCAGATGAGCGTTGAATCCGTCGCGGTGACGGTCCGCGCCGGCACGCCGCCGGCCGGAGTAGAAGGCGCCACCCGGGCGGACCTACCCGCAGGCGGCCTTCGGCGACCTCCGCGGCATGGACGCCGATAACATCGTCAACCGCCTGTCGCCCAACCCGAACCAGCTCGCCGGCCGCGGCGGCTTCCAGATCGAGCTCTCGGAGGGCCTGCGCAACGATACGATCACCGATTCGATCAGCACCCGGCACCAGCTGCTGGACGCCACGATGAACGGCATCGGCAAGCGGGTCGGCCAAATCTATTCCTACCCCCCCGCCGCCGAGGGGGCGTGCGAGCAGTTCGAGTAGAGGTTTGACTCAAGGCTTCCGGTCCGGGCGCCGCTCTTTAGGGGTGTCCGGGTCGGATCCTGAAATGGGGAAAGGACGTTCCGCGGGGAACGCCCTGGAGCCGAGACCCGGCAGGCTTGGAAAGGGTCCCGGGCGGAGGTGGGGGGCCGCCGCTACTTTTTCTCCTCGATCCTGAAGTCCATGGTGAGGTTGTAGTAGACCGCGACCGGTTCGCCGTCGAGGGTTGCCGGCTTGAACCGCCACTGGGAGACGGCGTCGATCGCCGCCTGGTCGAGGCCCGGGTGGCCTGATGACTTCGAGACCGTCGGATCCTGCACCTCGCCCTGCTCGTCGATGACCGCCTTGACGATCGTCGTCCCTTCGATACGGTTCTTGCGCGCTTCCGCCGGGTAGATGGGGGACACGGTGTTGACCGCCTGCGGACGCTGGACATCCCCTTCGACCTTGATCGGTTCCGCGGCCCAGGCGGTGCCGGCCATCGGGAAGGCGAGGACGGCGAGGACCGCCGTGATGGCGAGGAGCCCGGCGAACGAGCTCACGAGGGTCACAACACGGGAACGGGACATGGGAACCTCCTTGCAGAGATGGACCACCCGCTCGCGCAGGTGGCCGCGGTGGAAAAACGGCAGGCCGGGAACGGCGAGCTGCCGGGAGTGAACGGCGACGGAACGGAGCGCCTCCAGATAAGCGCGGCGCGAGCCGGTCAGGCGGACGGCCTCGCGGTCGACCACCTGTTCGCGACTGAGAGCGATGCGGGCGAGGAGCATCCAGACCGCCGGGTGGAACCAGAGGAGGGCGCGAACCCCCTCCTCCCAGAGGGCGAACAGCCAGTCGCGGCGGCGGACGTGCAACAGCTCGTGGCAGACGATGCCGCGCTGCGCCTCGGCGGGCAGCGCCAGGAAACTCTCAGGGACCAGGACGGCCGGGCGGCGCCAGCCGAACGTCACCGGGCTTTCGACCCGCGGCGAGACGAGCAGGCGCGCCCGCGCTCCGACCTTCTGGACGACCTCCGCCACCTCCGGCGCCAGCTCCACCGGGCGGGCGTCACGCCGCCAGGCGCGGAGGACGAGCAGGCCGACGCCCAGCCAGGCCAGGCGAAGGATGGCGCCGGCGCCGACACCCAGGAGCAGGAGGCGCGACAGGCTCCACGCGTCTTCCGCGCCCGGGAGCTGCCCGAGCCAGCGCCCGGCGACCGTCACCTCGCCGGAGAAGGCCGCCATGCCGGTCTGCGGCTGGAGGATCTGGAGGAGGGGCAGCAGGAGTATCAAGAGAAGCAGGCCCTGGCCATACGCCAGGCAGGCCCGCGGCTCGCGCAGCCGGAACAGGGCGGGCAGCAGCAGGCCCAGCCCCAGGAGCAGAGCGGTCTGCAAGGTCCAGGCGATCAGGTCGGCGGCGAGAGTCGATGCGCTCATGGCTCCTCCGGGGTCTCCTCGATCAGCCGGGAGATCTCGTCCAGATCCTCTTTCGACAGCTTCTTCTCGCGGATCAGGCTCAGCACCAGCGGCTGGGCCGAGCCGTCGAAGACCCGGTCCACGAAGTCCTGGACCATCCCCGAGATCACCTGGGTTTGGGCGTGCGCCGGCGCGTAGACATAGGCGCGCCCCTCCGGCCGCTTCACCAGATGCCCCTTGGTCTCGAGGATGTTCATCATGGTCATGACCGTGGTGTAGGCGACCGTCTTGCGCTCGCGCAACGCCTCGTAGACCTCGCGCACCGTGGCGGTCTTCTTCTCCCAGACCACTTTCATGATCTCCAGCTCCTGCTCGGTGAAGGTTCGGGTCTTGGTCTTCATCTACTAATAAATTAGTACTAGAAATTTAGTCCGTCAACCCCTTTCGACGGCGGGGGAGGGGGAAAAGTTCCCGAAGGATTTCACGATGACGGACCTGCTCTCGTTCTCCAGAGTTGCATAGGCCGTTGCCAGGGGATCAGGTCTGGGGGGTTGAGCGAAGGTGGGTGCGGAGCTTCCGCGCTCACCTCCATGCTGGCGCCGCTAGAGCTCTTCCGGCGGCCGGAGCTTTCGGAACGAGGCGAAGAGCAGGAGATCGTAGATCACCTTGAGGCCGGCCCCGGCCAGCAGCGGAGCGGCGAGGGCGAGGCCGCCCATCATCCACCCCGCGAGGGTGGGGCCGAGCGTCCAGGTCCCCAGCCGCACCAGGTTGGTCACCCCCGAGGCCGCCGTGCGTTCCTCGGGGCGGACCACCGCCATGACGTAGGACTGCCGGGTCGGCACGTCCATCTCGACCAGCGACTCCCGAAGCACGAAAAGGGCCGCAGCCACCGCGAAGCTGGGCGTGAACGCCACCGCCACCAGGAGGAGGCTCGACGGCAGATGGGTCCAGACCATGGTGTTCACCAGGCCGATGCGCCGCGCGAGCCACGCCGCGCCGAAATGCGAAAAGACGTTGGCGATCCGGCCGGCGAAGAAGAGGAGCCCCAGCGTCGCGGCGCCCACTCCGAAGCGCTCGAAAAAGAAGTACGAAAGGAGCGCGGTGACGAGGAACCCGCCGCCCAGGCCATCGATCGCGAAGAGCAGCGAGAGACGCGTCAGGACGCGGCGGCTCTGGGGCGAGAGCTTCCCCGGCGCGGGGCTCCCGCCGCCGCGGTGGATCGGCGGCAGCCACAGATAGAGCAGCGTCGAGATCCCCATCAGGAGCGCGTAAAGGCCTATCGAGAGACGGAAGGAACGCTCCTCGCCGAGCGGGAGCATCGCCGCGAGCAGCGCAGGCAGTCCCGCCGCCAGGCTCCCGACGGCGTGCCCGACGTCCTGCAAGGCGGTATACCAGGCGAAAGCGGCCGTGCGGCCGGCGGGGGTCGTGGTGGCCGGGATCAGCGCCTGCTCGAGCGTGGACGCGGGGCCGCGGTCCCGCCCCATGCCGTTGACCATCCCGAGGAAGGCGGCCGCCGCGAGGGCCAGAGGCTCCGAGACCACGGCCAGCAGGGCGCCGCCCAGGACGGTCAGCGCTCCGAAGGCCAGGAGCGCGCGCCGGTACTCCCATCGCTCCCCCCGGAGCGTGATGGCGAGGATACCCGCGGTCGCTCCCGCAAGCCCCGCCCCTGTCACCAACCCGACGGTCGCCGGCGCGAGGCCGACCTTGGCGAGATAGATCCCCAGCAGCACCCCGGCCATGCCGGTTGCCAAGGTGCGCAGGAACGCGGCCGTCAGGAGCACGCGGCGCTGGTCCGTACCCAACCCGGGCTCCATGGAGTTGCTGTACACGGTGCGGAGAGGCTAGCACCAGTCCTGTCCCGAGGCTCCGCGCCCGGGCACCAGATTAAATGAGGACCTTATCGGGTCCGGGCCGATGAAGTGCCCGGAACCGCGGGTCGCAAAGGAGAGGTCATGCTGAAGAAGAGCAAGATCCGTCTGCTGATCGTTGCCGCAGTCCTGACGGTCGCCGCCTTGCAGACCGCCGCCACCGCCCAGGCGGAGTGTGTCTTCTACTGTTGGTTTGGGCCGGACTGGCAGGCCTGCTGTCAGACGACGACCTGTGAAATCGTCTGCTGACGAGCCACCGCAAAGAGACGCTTTGAAAGGAAGGACGTATGAAGAGACGTGCTGCGATCTTGTTGACCCTGTCCGCACTGCTGATGCTGATAGCAGTGATCGGAGCGGGAGCTACGCCTACACATGTGACAACCCAGACGGTCCGCTACTCCTGCATTATCAGTCCTGACATGCGAGGCCATATCGAGGGGGAATGGGTAACCGACTGCCAAGGCAACACGACAGGATGGGGATGGGAGCCGGGTCACAACTGCACGATAACCGAGGTCACCTACGGTGCCCCCTGTAGTGGAGGAGGGGATCCTGGTGGGCCGCTCACCCCGGATCCGGGCAACTAGGCATGCTGGAGGGAGCGAGGAAAACCCTCCTCAGTCTCCTCGCTCCTCACCTCGCCCACTCTAGCTCCCGCGAGGCTGAAATACGCGGGGACGAAGCGGCCCAGCAGTGCGGCTGGCTCAAGGACAGGTTCGGCGTCTCCTGGCGGGTGGTGCCGGCCATCGTGCCCGAGCTCCTCGGAGACCCCGAATCCGAGAAGTCCCAGAGAGCCATGACGGCCATGCTCCAGATGAAGAAGCCCGATATCGAAGCGATGAAGCGGGCGTACGACGGGGCGTAGGTTCCTGCGCCAGGCCCGGCTTGCCCCATTGGTCGATCTCGCGAAGAGGCTGGAAAGAGGTTCTAAAGGTGGGGGCCCTCGCGGGCCCCCGGTACGTCTACAACCGACCGGCGCTTACTTCGCCGGCGCTGTCCCCTGTCCTTCCGGGGGCGGCTTCTCGACCTCCTGCTTCTTGCGGCGCGGGATACGGCGCGGCCGGAACCCGAACTTGATCAGCGTCTCGCTGGTGAAGCCGTACTTGGCCCGCAGGCCGGCTCCCAGACGGGCGCGCAGCTTCTCGCCCTCGCTCACCACCTCCCGGAGCGTCTTGCTGGTGGCCTGCGCCTCCGAGCGCAAGCTCTCCTGCAGGCTTTCAAGCGCCCTGGCTTTGGCGAGCTTCTCCTCCATGGCCGCCAAGTCATCGGCCAGATAAGGTACTTCGTCGAGGTGTTCCTTGGTGTTCGTCACCGTCACGGTCCAACGGCCGAGACGATCCGACGTCGACTGCCCTTTTGCGTCCATTTCTGTATCTCCCTGAAAAGGTACTGCCTGGTTTTGGTTTTCGTGTTCGTCGGTGCCAGGGATTTCGATAAGACGCGTGAGCCCGGCGGCGCCCGAGTCCGCCGGCGGATCGACGTCTGCCAGCGCAGAACCGGATGGATACAGACGTAGAACCCGCTGCATGTCGCCGCCGAAGCCTTCGGTTCAGGCCAGTCGAGAAGGAATGGCTATGGGCGTGAGTATGAGCCAAGCGGGGCGGACAGCCGCAGCCAGAACAGCGCGTCATCCGAAAGCTTGCGGACCTGGTCGAGGTCGTATTCGAGATCCTCGACCTTCCGCGCGAGGTCCTTCACCTGGGCTTCGAGGGATTTCTCCTCCTGGGTCCAAAGCGGGTTGGAGACGAGCACGGCGAGCAGCGAGAGCACCAGGATCGATTTCCGCATGGAATCCTCTTCGTGGAAAACGGGATCGTGTGTTCCAAAACGCGGCCCATCGTACTACGGGGAGAGTCCAAAAGAGTCGACGAAGAACGAACGATCGTGCTATTATTAGGCTCCGGAGGGAGCGGACGATGCCGAAGAAGAGCACGATCGGGCGTACGGTAGTCCTGAGCAGCTTGCGCGCGGGCCTTGCCGCCGCGAGCACGTTGTCCCCACAACTCGCCGGCGCGGGCGCCGCGCGCCTGTTCCTGAGCACGCGGCGGCATCCCATGGCGGAGTGGGATCGAGCGCGGCTCGCGAGCGCCCACCCTTCGCGGCTGGCGAGCCCTTGGGGAGAGCTCGCCGTCTGGACCTGGGGTCCGGAGGACGCTCCGGCCGTCGCTCTGCAGCACGGCTGGGAGGGCCGGGGGGCGCAGCTCGGCGCTTTCGTGCCGCCGCTGGTCGCCGCGGGTTTTCGGGTGGTCGCTCTCGACGGGCCGGGGCACGGCGACTCGCCGGGCCGCAGCTCCTCGCTCGTCGCCTTGGGTGGGGCCTTGCGCCTGCTCGGCGACTCCACCGGTCCGCTCGCGGGGATCGTGGCGCACTCGGCCGGCACCGTCGCGGCGATCCACGCCCTGTCGCGGGGGCTCGCGGCGGACCGGCTGGTGAGCGTCGCGCCAGGCGTCGATCTCGAAGGCTACGCGCGCGAGTTCGCCCGCCTGTTCGGACTTTCGGCCGCGGTGAGCCGCAACATGCGGCAGCGCATCGAGCGCCGCATCGGCGTGAGCTGGGACGAGCTCGATCCCCGCCGGGCGGCCGCGCCTGTGCGCATCCCGCTCCTCGTCCTCCACGACCGCGCCGACCGGGAAGCGCCCTTCGCCGGCGGCGAGGCCCTCGCCCGCGCCTGGGGAGCCCGGCTGATCGCCACCGACGGGCTCGGGCACACGCGCATCCTGCGGAATGAGCAGGTCGTGGCGCAGGCGACGGAGTTTCTGTGCGGGCCGGCGACTCAGTACGCTTCTATGGCGAAGTCATAACGCCACGGATCACGCGTACGCGATCACCAGCTTGCCGATCATCTGGCCGGCCTCCACCCGTTGGTGGGCCTGCCGGTGGTTGGCGACCGTGAAGCCTGTGAGGGTCCTGGTCAGGGTGGTGCGGATCCGGCCGGCGTCCACCAGATCGGCCACGCGGTCGAGGATGCGGTGCTGCTCGCCCATGTCCGCCGTCGCAAAAGTGGAGCGGGTGAACATGAGCTCCCAGACCAGCGTGGCGCTTTTGGCCATGAGAGGGCCGACGTCGCCGAGCTGCCGGGCGCCGAGGATCGAGCAGATGGCTCCCTGGGGCGCGATCAGCTCGCCCATGGAACGCCAGTGCCCCTCGAAGTCGTTCGTGCAGAGGATGAAATCGACGAGATCTCGTCCCAGGCCGCGCACGGAGGCGACGAGGTCGCGGTGATCGGCGATCCGGTCCGCTCCCAGGTCCCGGCACCATCGGGCCGACTCCTCCCGCGACGCTGTGGCGATGACCTCCAGTCGCGTGAGCTGTTTGGCGATCTGAATCGCGATCGAGCCGACCCCGCCGCCGCCGCCGAGGATCAGCAGGGACTTGCCGGCGCCGCCCCCCTCCGGGATCCGCAACCGGTCGAAGATCGCTTCCCAGGCGGTGAGCGCAGTCAGGGGCAGCGCAGCCGCTTCCGCGTCCGTCAGGGAAGCCGGTTTGCGGCCCACGAGGCGCTCGTCGACCAGGTGGAGCTCGGCATTGGTCCCCTGCCGCTGCATGCTCCCGGCGTAGAACACCGCGTCCCCCGGACGGAACAGGCTCACCTCCGCCCCCGCCGCCTCCACCACGCCGGATGCGTCATACCCCAGGATGCGCGGCTCCGGCAGAGTGATCCCCTGGGCCACGCGCTGCCGCTGCTTCCAGTCCACCGGATTGACCGAGACCGCGCGCACCCGCACGAGAAGGTCGCGCGGCCCCGGCGTGGGCGTCTCCGCCTCGAATTCGAAAAGGCTCTGGGGATCGTCGATGGGCAGTGAGGTGCGCAGGCCGATGGCTCTCATCCGGAAGCTCCTTTCTCCGCGGTCGACGAGACGGTATCAGGGGAGGCCCGGCCGCGCGTAGGGCGGGTGCGGCGGCTAGTGCGGGGTGACGTTCTTCTCGATCCGCTTCGAAGGATCCGGGTCCGGGCCGGGTTGCGGATCACGGCGCCGCAGCATGGCCAGCATGGCCGTGAGGAGGGCGAGCAGCGCCTCGTCGAGGAACGGGATGACGTCCGGGACGACGAGGTCGACCCCCAGGAGGATGCCAGAGAGGATGAAGAGCTGGGGGAAGCGCAGGCGCCCGATGAACCGCGACAAGATGCCTTGAGGCAGCATAGTAGTCTCCGCCCAGAGCATAGCGCACCTTTGGAGGACCGAAGAGGGAGCAGACGAGACGCCGCACCCCACGTGGACGCCATTCAAGGCGCGAATACGTCCGTAGAACCGTGAATACGCCCGTAGAGTCTTGCAGGAGGCAAAACAAACTTCGTAGACGCCATTTGAACCTCGTAGACGCCCGTAGAGGTCTGAATACGCCGTACGAAGTCTGAATGGGACCATTCAAGGTTCAAATACGGCGTACGAAGTTTAAACAGGACCTACGAGGTTCAACTGGCTCCGTAGCGTCTTGATTTGGGTTCTACGAGGTTCTACGGGCGTATTCAGGGGTCGCCGGGCGTCTACGGAACCGATCGAGCTCCTTTACGACTGGTTTGGCCGCAGCCGATCACCGGCGAGGCCGACGTCGCCGGGCCCTGGCATGTCGAGGAGATCCCCGCAGGCTTCGGAGTCTTCCGCGCCAGCGAAACCGCCGCCCGGGGTTTCCCGCCCTACGCCGTCTTCACCACCCGTCCGCTGGCGCTCCTGGCCGCCGCCCCATCCACGCTTCCCAAGTTAGGCATCTATTCTGCGGAGTACATCCCAGTTCGATCCTACTTGGTGACGTAAGAGTGAATCCCAAGCGTCGAGACACGCATTACGAACCGAAATCAAATCTTGGCCTTCGGCCTGCTCATAAAGGCGAAGAAGGATCTCGGGTAGAAGTCGCGCCGCGCCCGAAAGCTTTGAGGAGAAGTCGCGGGTCGCTGGAGCCAGATTGCCTCCCAGTCGTTGGACAGCTTCCTGCAAGACAGATGCATAGGGAACCAACGAACCGGTGAAGTTACCCAAGCCATAGAATAAATCTCTTGGATCATCTTCCATAGCAGAGCTCCGAATGTACGCTCCCGCTAGCACAGGACCGTCGGGGCTCTCTAGGATTTCTTCCTGTCTGAGGAGATCAGCCGCCTCGTTTTCAGCCGCCTCGTCCGAATTATGGAGGAGATCCAGAAGCCCAGATAAAGCCGCCTGTTTCGATTCGGGCCTCCGAAGCAACTGTGCCATCGCTTTGGCGGCGCCCTGACGGTGGGCTTCACTTCCATCTAGGCATCGCACCGCCAACTCGCCGTAGAAGCCTTCACCGATTTGACCAGCCGTCGCCCAGAAGGCTCCCATTTTAGCGGCCTCTTCATTGTCACTCTCGACCATCCTCTCCAAGAGAGGTGCCAAGTCGCTGGGATGTCGATTCCAGGTGTACATCAGGAACCGGTTTATGTGTGTGCCTGCCAAGACCCGATCGTCTGGGTGATCACAGGACTTCAAGAAGAGCCGGACTGCCATGTCTCGATCGACGTTGAGCAAGGGGATGCAAAGCCCCTGGGCGGCCACCCGTATCACAGGTTTGGGATCGCTGACGAGTTTCTCGACCGTCGGAATAAAGGTGTCTGTCAATTCCCGTTTTTCGAACAACAACTCCATTAAGGCTTCTGCCGCCGCGCCGCGCACGCTCTCCTCAACGGCGATGTAGATATCCTCCCCCTCCTCGGTTTCAAGCGCCGGGGAATCTCCCGGTTCGGGCTGAGATTCTGCGAAACCGCGCACCAGGTTGAGAACCCAGTCTGACCAGTGTTCCGCGGCTCGCATCCGGACGAGCTGACAGAGCGCCCAAGCGATGTTCCGCTCCTTGAGGGAGTCCTGGATATGTCTTAGAAGGTCTTCGATCCTGTCAACCGGTGCAGATCTCCAGTTCGCCGGAGCTCCCTCTTCGGGAGTCGGAGGCTTGTCGCCGAAGGCGTTGAGTAGAGCGGTGAAGTAGGCTCTGGGAGCAGATGGTGGTATGCGGAGTGCGAGGCTAATAAACCGTTCCGGGTTAAGTCGTGCTGCAACCTCGATATCCCGGGCGAACTGCTCGTGGGAGACTTCGATCAAGAAGTCCCTCCTCCAAGCGGATTTCTGCCTCGTTGCCCAATCTCTGGCGACGATTGAGAGCCACTGGCTGTCCGAGACCAGCCGCAGCTTCTCTCGGGGTATTGGAGACTTGACCACTCCTCCCTTTCCGCGAGAACTTCTGCCCGTCTGTGGCTTCCCAAATTTTCTTTCCCATGCTTCGAGCCGATTGTGCGCGGAGCACGACATCCGGTCCTGAGGCAAAGCAGAGATCAGAATGTGCTGGGCACGTCCACACTCGCTGGGCCTAACAGCCCGTGGTGGAAGTCCGTTCGGAGGCCAAATCATACCATCCGGGGGGCATTGATATCCTGAGCCTTTAGGAGGCTAAGTAGTTGCCCGGAACCTGGAGGCGCGCTCTGCGACGAGAGAACA
>JBKKAU010000523.1:0-5787 GCA_046714475.1 Thermoanaerobaculia bacterium | reverse complement strand
GTGTACATGTTGGCCAGCAGGCAGCGCAGGTTGGCAAAGCGCTGCCACTCGTCGCCGGGCAGCTTGCCCAGCAGAGATCCCTTGCCGTGGACGACCTCGTCATGGCTCAGCGGCAGCACGAAATGCTCGGTCTGCATGTAGAGGCCGCGGAACGTCAGGCGATTGTGGTGATAGCGGCGGTGGACCGGGTCGTGCGCCATGTAGGCCAGGGTGTCGTGCATCCAGCCCATGTCCCACTTGTAGCCGAAGCCGAGCCCGCCGACGTAGAGCGGGCGCGACACCAGCGGCCAGGCGGTCGACTCCTCGGCGAGGGTCTGGGTGCCGGGGAAGCTGCGGTAGACCTCCTGGTTCAGGGCGCGCAGGAGCTCGATCGCGCCCAGGTTCTCGCGCCCGCCGTACTGGTTGGGGATCCACTGCCCGGCAGGCCGCGAGTAGTCGAGGTATAGCATGGAGGCGACCGCGTCCACGCGCAGGCCGTCGGCGTGGTACCTCTCCAGCCAGAAGGCCGCGCTGCTGACGAGGAAGCTCCGCACCTCGTTGCGGTCGTAGTTGAAGATGTAGCTCCCCCAGTCGGGGTGGTAGCCCTTGCGCGGGTCGGCGTGCTCATAGAGGTGCGTGCCGTCGAAGAAGGCCAGGCCGTGCTCATCGGTCGGGAAGTGCGACGGCACCCAGTCGAGGATCACCCCGATCCCCTCCTGGTGCAGGTGGTCGATCAGATACATGAGGTCCTGCGGCGTTCCGAAGCGGCTGGTCGGCGCGAAGAACCCCGTCATCTGGTAGCCCCAGGAGCCGTAGAACGGGTGCTCCATCACCGGCAGCATCTCGACGTGGGTGAACCCCAGGCGCCGGACGTGCCCGGCGAGCAGGGGCGCCATCTCGCGGTAGGTCAGGAAGCGGTTCCCCTCCTCGGGCACGCGGCGCCAGGAGCCGAGGTGCACCTCGTAGATCGACATCGGCGCGGAGAGCGACTGGCGCTCGGCGCGCGCGGCCATCCAGTCGCCGTCCCCCCACTCATAGTCGAGGTCCCAGACCACGGAGGCGCGGAGCGGCGGAGTCTCGGCGAGGAGGGCAAAGGGGTCCGCCTTGTCGGCGCGGTAGCCGCGATGGCGGGAGACGACGTGGAGCTTGTAGTGGTGGCCCCGCTCGACGCCGGGCACGAACGCCTCCCAGATCCCGGAGCCGCCGCGCGGCGCGAGCGGGTGGACGGTCTTGTCCCAGCCGTTCCAGTCGCCGATCGCCGACACCCGCTCGGCGTTTGGCGCCCAGACCGCGAACCAGGCCCCGGCGACGCCCCCCTGCGTGCCCAGATGGGCGCCGAGCTTCTCGAAGAGCCGGTAGTGGGTGCCCTCGTTGATCAGGTGGAGGTCGTGGTCGGTGATCGGGCTCGGAGCTTCGGCGGACTCAGTCAGACCCGGCTCCTCGACAGCTTCGATCTCCTCGATCTCCTCGATCTCCTTCGTGGGGCCGGCCTCCGTCTCGTCCATCTATCCCCTCCTCCGCCGCAGCTCGTCGACTTCGCGGAGCGGGTCCACGACGTCCGGCCGTTGCGAAAACTCCTCGAAGCTCAGGCGCGCCTTGCGCCGCCAGTTCGGACGCTCGGTGCTGGTGCCGGGTACGTTCTGCGGCCGGGTCTCCTGCCAGAGGTCCTCGAGGTTGACGAGGACCATGCGCGCCGGGCTCGCGGCCAGGTGGCGCAGGCGCTCGCGCAGCACCGCCGGGTAGACGGCCTCGTCGTCACCCCGGCCGCCCGCCTGCTCCGCCATCTGCCAGCGGATCGCGGCCCGCCGCTGGCGCTCCTCGTGCGCCTGCCCGGCGTCGAAGAACCCGAGGCTCTCGAGGTCGTCGATGTCCTTGCCGTCCCAGAAGGCGCGGAAGGTCGGCATGTCGTGCGTGTTGAGGCTCGCGGCCGACTTCGCGGGCGGCTCGCGCAGCCCCTGGCTGCCCGGCTGCAGCTCGTACTGCACCACATACATGCCGAGCACGTCGTGGCGCTCGATCGCCTCCCCGACCTCGGGCGGGACCGTGCCCAGGTTCTCGCCGACGATCATGGCCTGGTGGCGGTGGGACTCGAGCGACAGCACGGCGTACAGCTCCTCGGCCGGATAGGTGACGTAGACGCCGTCCGACGCCTCCATGCCGCTCGGGATCCAGAACAGGCGGTGGAGCTGCATCACGTGGTCGATGCGCAGCAGCCCGGCGTGCCGCAGGTGGTGCTGGAGGCAGGCGATCAGGTGGCCGTAGCCGCTGTCGCGCAGCCGCTCCGGATGGAGCGGCGGGAAGCCCCAGTTCTGCCCCTTGGTGAAGAAGGCGTCCGGGGGCGCGCCCGCCGAGGTGCCGGTGGCGAACAGGTCGCCCTCGCGCCAGACGTCGTAGGAGCTGCCGTGCACGCCGAGCGGCAGGTCCAGGTAGAGCCCCGGCCCGCGCCGCCGCGCTTCGCGCGCCATGGCCTGCATCTGCTCGTCGCAGGCCCACTGCACCCACAGGTGGTAGCGGCGGTCCTCCTCGTCGTAGTCGGCGGGGGCGAGATGCCCCTCGCGCAGCCGCTCCGGCCAGTTCTGCCAGGCGTCGCCGCGGCGGTCGCCCACGGCGCGGAAGGCGGCGTAGGAGGCGAGGTCCGGCTTCTCGCGGACGAAGCGGTCGAACGCGTCGTGGCGGCCGGACGGATGGGAGAAGAACCGGGCGGCCATCTCCTCCAGGACGCGGCGCTTGAGCATCATCAGCCGGGGGTAGTCGACCTGCGGCAGGGCGCGCAACGCCTGGATCTCGCGGGTCACCTCGTTCGATTCGAGCAGCCGCCGCGCCGGCTGGGAGTCCTGGGCTTCGGGCAGCCGCCACGGGTCGAGGTACAGCTCGTTCCAGAACAGCCGGCTCGCCGGAGCGTAGGGGCTCGGCTCGCACGGCTCGTCGAGGAAGGCCGCGAGCATCGGCAGGGTCGCCACCACGCCGCCTCCCAGGCTGGCCGTCCACTCGGCGAGCGCCTCCAGGTCGGAGAGGTCGCCCGCGCCCCAGCTGCGGGAGGTGTGGAGGGCGTAGAGCGGCAGGAAGACGCCCCAGAGCGGCCGGCCGTCGCCGTTGTAGGCGCGCCTCGGCGCCGAGATCACCAGCGCCTCGGCAGACCGGCCGCCGGTTTCGATCCGCAGATGGTGATAGCCGGGCGGCAGCGCCTCCGGCAGGGAGAAGACGCCGTTCTCCAGCCCGACGTTCCAGCCCCGCCGCTCGCCGCTCTCGAGGTCCAGATGGCAGGCGACCGAGCCGCGGCCGTCGCCGTTGCGCAGCTCGATCCGCGGCGCCTGGCCGTCCCAGGCCACCACCACGGGCTCGATCAGGCGCTCGGCAAGCTCCTCGCGCCGCGCCTCCAGCGCGCCGGGCACGTCGGCCATGCCCTCGACTTCGGCGCCGAGCGCAGCGAGGGCCGCGAGCAACGCCTCCGGCCGGGCCTGGACGAAGTTGCCCATGGCGTCGTGATAGGCGGTCTGGACCCCGTGCAGGCGGGCCAGCGTCTCGAGGTCCTGCGTCTCGCTCCCCAAGGTCGTCTCTCCTGCTAAGCCCCCAGGATCTGGCGGATCCCCTGGAGCGGGATCCGGACCCAGCCGGGCCGGTTGTTCAGCTCATAATCCAACTCGTAGACCGCCTTGTCCAGCACATAGGAATCGAGCAGGACCTCCAGCTCCTCGCGGCCGCGCGGCAGGAAGGAGGCGGTCCCGGCGCGCTCCAGGTAGGCGGCCAGGAAAGCAGCCGAGACCCAGCGCTCCCAGTACACGGCCCAACCCTGGAACCGCGCCAGCTCCTCCGCCGGCACCGCGCCCGCCGCGTCCTCCTCCAGCAGCTTGGCATAGGCGGCGTACTGGAAGGAGCGCAGCATCCCGGCCACGTCCCGCAACGGCGAGCGCTTGAGGCGCCGATCCGACAGCGACCGCGTCGGCTCCCCCTCGAAATCGATGATGACGAAGTCCTTGCCGGTGTAGAGCACCTGGCCGAGGTGGTAGTCGCCGTGGCAGCGGATGCGCTCGGCGGTCATCTTCGGCCCCAGGATGCGCTTGAAGCGGTCGATGACCCGGTCCTCGGCCGCCAGCACCTCCTGCACCGTCTCGCGCACGCCTTCGGGCAGGTCGGCGAGCCTGTGGCGGAGCAGCCGGAAGTTCTTGCGGGTGAGGGCGCGCATCGACTGGTAGATCGACTGCTGGTAGAGCTCGGAGAACGGCTCCGGCGCGAAATCCTTGTCGTCCGGAGCGGCCGACCCCAGGGCGATGTGCAGCTCGGCCGTGCGCTGGCCGAGGAGCTGGACCAGCGGCAGATAGGTGCCGAGCCGCTCCGACACCTCGAATGACGGGACCCGGGCCGCCAGCTCGTGCACCGGCTCGGACGGCACCTTGGCCGTCTCGTGCTCGCCGCGGCCCCAGCCGGTCCGCACCCGGTCGAAGTAGCGGCCGAGGGCGTCCAGGGTGAACTGCCAGGCGTCCCCCTCGTTGGGCACGAACTCCAGGAGGTTGCCCAGCGTCAGCGGCTCGGCGTTGCGGCCCGGCCGGACCTCGATCCCGCCGGCCACGCGCGGCGCGTTCCTGAAGGTCGTCCACTCGGTCAGGAAGCGCCCGATCTCCAGGTCGGGGTTGATCCCCGGCTCGACGCGGCGGAAGAGCTTCAGCATGAACCGATCGCCGAAGCGCACCGAGGTGTTGCTCTGCTCCACCCGCAGCGGCACGGGGTCGAGACCCTCGGTCCCCTGTCCGTCGAGCTCCGCGAAGACCGCCGTCGACCAGGCGGCCAGGTCTCCCCGCCCGGCGCCGCGGAAGCGCTTTCCTTCGGCCATGGCGACGAGCAGCCCGCGCCAGAACTCGTTGTCGCACACCGGCTCGTACAGCAGCCCGTTCCCCTCCGGGTTGTCGGACTCGACCCGGGCCACGGCGAGCGGGGGCGCCGAATGGAGGATCCGCTCGGTCCGCTCATTGCGCTCCGCGGGGGCAAAGGCGAGAGGCACGGCGTAGGTCTCGGGCTCTCCGTCGGCGTATTGGACGGCGAGCAGGGCCAGACGCGCCTCCCCCGAGGTCTCCGGCAGGGGCAGCGGGATCACGTCGGTCAGCTGGACGCCGCGGACGGCGCGCGCCTTGCCGCCGAACCAGCGGCGCGACGGCAGGATGGCGGCGAGAGCCGCCTCCAGCTCGGCCCGGGCCGGCTCCTCGAAGGCGCTGGTCCACGGACCGGCCAGCGCGAGGGTCGGCACCGCCGTCTCGGCGGGCGCGGTCTCCAGCCGCTGCCCGAAGGTCGCCGGCTCGTGCTCCATGGCGAACCAGAAGAACGAATGCGGACCGAGGGTCAGCGGGTAGGTCCTGCCGGCCTCGCCGGCGACCGTGGGGAAACGGTTGCGGCCGAACAGCTCGACCGGCGTCGCCCCGGCGAGCGGCGAGAGGTCGAGCTCGGCGTGCTGGGCGAAACGCGACAGGTTCGCCACCACCAGGAGGGTCTCGTCCTCGTAGCGCCGCAAGAAGGCCAGCACGCGATAGTTCTCGGGGTGCAGGAACTCGATGGTGCCGCGGCCGAACGCCTTGTGGCGCTTGCGCAGGGCGATCAGGCGCTTCATCCACCAGAGCAGCGAGTAGGGGTTCGACTGCTGCGCCTCGACGTTGACCGACTCGTAGTGGTAGGCGGGGTCGACGATCACCGGCAGGAAGAGCTTCTGCGGGTTGCAGCGCGAGAAGCCGGCGTTCTTGTCGGCGCTCCACTGCATGGGGGTGCGCACGCCGTTCCTGTCCCCCAGATAGAAATTGTCCCCCATGCCGATCTCGTCCCCGT
>JBKKAU010000522.1:0-2472 GCA_046714475.1 Thermoanaerobaculia bacterium | reverse complement strand
CCACCGCCGGGAAGGTGGTGCGCAGCGCCTCGTGCCGCGCCGCCATTGCGGCGAAGGCCCGTTCCAGGGCGGGGACGTCGAGGCCCCCCTCCAACCGCAGGGCCGCCGGAATGTTGTAGACCGCACTGCCGGGAGCGAGTTGATCCAGGAACCAGAGGCGCTCCTGGGCGAACGACAGCAGCGGGTCGCCGGGGCTCTCCCGGCGGCCGAGAGGCAGCAGGGCAGGCGCCGTGCCGCCGCGGAGCTCGGACTCGATCCGGGCCGCGAAGGCCTCCACAGTCGGCGCCTCGAACAGGGTCCGCACCGGCAGCTCCACGCCGAAGACGCTGCGCACCCGCGCCGCCGCCTGGGTCGCCAGCAGCGAGTGGCCTCCAGCCGCGAAGAAATGGGTCCCGGCGCCGGCCCTCTCCAGACCCAGCAGCTCCGCCCAGATCCCCGCGACCAACTCCTCGACCGCCGTGCGCGGCGCCGCGGGCTCCGCGCCCACCTCGGCCTCCGGCGCGATCCGCGCCAGGGCCCGGCGGTCCACCTTGCCGTTGGGCGTCAGCGGGAACGCATCCAGCGCCACGAAGGCCGAGGGCACCATGTACTCCGGCAGCCGTGCGCGAAGGTGCTCGCGCAGCTCCGCGGCCCCGGCCTCGCCGGTCAGATAGGCTGCTAGACGCCGCTCGCCGCTCCCCTCCTCGCGCGCCAGCACGACCGCCTGCCGCACCCCCGCATGGCGCTCCAGCCCCGCCTCGATCTCTCCCAGCTCGATGCGGAAGCCCCGCACCTTGACCTGGTGGTCGAGGCGGCCCAGGAATTCGATCTCCCCCGTGGCCCGGAAGCGCGCCAGGTCGCCTGTGCGGTACAGGCGCATCCCGGGAGCCGCCGCGAACGGATTGGGCACGAACCGCTCCGCCGTCAGATCCGGACTGCC
Source organism: Thermoanaerobaculia bacterium (assembly GCA_046714475.1). GTDB lineage: Bacteria > Acidobacteriota > Thermoanaerobaculia > Multivoradales > UBA5704 > DASPJI01. The sequence continues at coordinate 1,553 of JBKKAU010000522.1, read as the reverse complement.
GAAGTACCCGCGCGCCAGACCCGCACCGCCGATGCACAGCTCTCCGGCCACCCCCGCCGGCACCGGCCCGAAGCCGCGGTCCACTAGGTGGATCGACGTGTTGGCGATCGGCCGCCCCACCGGCACCGGACGCTTCGGCTCTCCCGCCTCGACCCGATGGACCGCCGACCAGATCGTGGTCTCGGTGGGGCCGTACAGGTTCCACAGGTCCGAGGCACGCAACGCCAGCGCCTCCGCCAGGTCGCGCGGCAGGGCCTCGCCGCCGCACAGCACCCGCAGACGCGGCTCCTCCCAGCCCGCCGCCAGCAGCAGCCGCCAGGTGGCCGGCGTCGCCTGCATCACCGTGGCGCCCGACTCCTCGAGCAGCCGCAGCAGGGCCGCACCGTCCATCGCGGTCTCCCGGTCGGCCAGGACGATCCGCGCTCCGGCCAGCAGCGGCAGGTACAGCTCCAGACCGGCGATGTCGAACGACAGCGTGGTCACCGATACGAGCACGTCCCCGGCCGCGATCCCCGGCCGGCGCGCCATGGCGGCCAGGAAGCTCGTCACGCCGCGGTGCAGGACCTGCACCCCCTTGGGCAACCCGGTCGAGCCCGAGGTATAGATGAGATAGGCCGTCTCGGCCTCGGCAGGCTCCGGCCGCGCCGCGCTCTCCGCCGCGATCGTCGCCCGGTCGGCGTCCAGCCGCACAAGCCGCACGAGCGCACCGGCCAGGATCGGCGCCAGCCGCTCCTGCGTCACCGCCAGCGGCGCCCGCGCGTCCTCCAGGACGTAGGCCAGGCGCTCCCGCGGATAGGCCGGATCGAGAGGCAGGTAGAGGCCTCCTGCCTTGAGGATGCCCAGCAGCCCCACCAACAGGTCGGCCGAGCGCTCCACGCAGAGGCCCACCGGCACCTCCGGACCGACGCCCAGCCGCCGCAGGGACCGGGCCAAGCGGTTCGCCCGCCGCTCCAGCTCGCCGTAGCTCAGGCTCAGGTCGCCCGCCGTCAAGGCGATCCGGTCCGGGGCGCGGTCGGCCTGCGCCTCGACCTGTTCATGGATGCGCGCCGCCGGGACCTCCTCTGCCGTGTCGTTCCACTCCGACAGGAGGGCGCTGCGCTCCGCCGCGGTGAGCAGCGGGAGCTCCGACAGGCGCCGCTCCGGCGCCTCCACGATCCCCGCCAGCAGCGTGGCCCAATGCCCGGCCAGGCGGACGGCCGTGGTGGCGTCGAAGAGGTCCGTGTCGTACTCCAGGACCCCGGCCAGCTCCTCGTCCAGGCTCAGGGTCAGATCCAGCCGCGAGATGCCGGGGTCGATCTGCAGAGGGGTGACGCGGAGCCCGGCCAGGGAGGGCGCCGACGATGGCGCGTTCTGCAGGATGAGGAGCACCTGCACCAGCGGCGAGCGGCTCAGGCTCCGCTCCGGCGCCAGCGCCTCCACCAGCTTCTCGAAGGGGAGATCCTGATGGGCATGCGCCGCCAGCGCCGTCTCCCGCACCCGCTCCAGGAGACCGGAGAAGGCGGGATCTCCCGCCAGGTCGCCGCGCAACACCAGGGTGTTCACGAAGAACCCGA
>JBKKAU010000521.1:0-11711 GCA_046714475.1 Thermoanaerobaculia bacterium | reverse complement strand
ACTGCCGGTACATCATGGGCGGGTACGGCCCCCGATCGCGGAGGTGTTTCCGAGGGAGTCGGAGCTGCCGCCCGGGGAGGGACGGCAGCTATCCCTGGTGGGGGCGGCTTACGAGGCCGGCTGGGTCTCTTCGCCCGGCTTGTACTCGCCGAGGTTCTCGAGGTAGCCGGTGCCGTCCATGGTCGACAGGTCGATGGTGCCGTGGAAGCGGACCTTGACGTAGTCGAGGATGAGGCCGCCCACGATCTTCACCTTGCCGGACTTGCCTTCCCAGTCGGCGCCGGAGAAGTCGCTGGCGTCGCGGTCGAGACGGATGCCCAGCTCGGTGCCACCGCGGGTGTTCGGGAACTTGATGTGGACGTAGCCGCGGTCGACGGCGGCCTTGAAGTTCTCGACGGTGGTCTCGGGCCGCATGCTTACCACGACCTCCTGCTCCGTTCCGAGGCGCTGCACGAGATCGCTCATCTGTATATTCCTCCTGGCTTATGGGATCAGAGTCTGTTCCTGTTGACGGGCCAGGTGCCGAGTACGCTCCAGGCTGGCCCCCAACCGCGAGCGGGATTCTACCCGCTTTTTAGAGGTGCCGCAGCCAGGGCAGGTGAGGACAAACAGGAGGAGGCGGTCAGCACCGCCTCTTGGGCTTGCTCTTGGGATTGGGCTTTGGGGCTGGCGGCTTCGGGACCTCGCAGGCCTCGGCACGCTTGGGATCCAGGAGGACGGGGCTCCATTCGCCCTGGGCGATCTGGGCCGCTTCCTCCCAAAACCCCGCCGGTACGGCCAGGATGACGCCATGCTCCTTCTTCTCTTCTTCCGAAGGCCAGAGACTCAGGACCTCGAAGCCTTCCTTGAAGCCGCCTTGCCTCGGATCCGGGACGATTTTCGGTCGCCCGTCCTCGGCATCCTCAGCAGGGGACTGGACGAGCAGCAGGTGGTCACCCTTTCGTAGACAGGCTCCCCGGTTCTCGGCGATTTTGACGAAGACCTGTACCATTTTGGACGCTTCGGCCGGACTGCCCTGGAGATCTTCAAGCTTGAGCGGCTGACCTTCCTCGATCCGGGCAGCCTTCACGTACTTGGTGACAGCCTCGGAGGTCCGCCCGACGACCGTTTCCCCATCCGGCCGGCGGCAGAACCACTCGCTGACGTCCTTGCCGCCGTCCGCGACCCGGGTGCCGGCGGTCAGGGGCCGCGCCGCCACGACGCAACGACCGAAGCGGTAGCTGCCGTTCTGGGCCAGCGACCAGTTCCAGAAGGCCAGGACGACCAGGCCGGTCAGAGCCAGGAGGCCGGCCGCGACGCGCAACGGACCGGACCCCTGGTGGTTGCCATATCCCTGCTCTCTCATTCTGGGCCTCCTCAGGCTTCCTGCTCCGAGACCCGGAGCTTGATCTCGGCGATCCTTGTGACGTCCCCGCTATAGACCAATAGCTGGCTGAGGCTCCGCCACAGGGCCTGTTCCTCCCGGACTGTCTTCGGCATCTCGCTCCCGAGGGACTCAAGGAGTTTCAGGCGGAACAGATCGAAGCTCGCGCGGACGAAGTCCCCGAGCCTCCAGGCGGCCACGCAACCCAGCCGGTAGAAGAGGTAGGCGACGAGAACGCCGGCGACGCCGAGAGCGAGCCAGAGCCAGGGCGCGGTCCAGAGCCAGGGTCCTGCGACCAAGGCCAGGGCCCCATAGACCAGGGCAAGGCTCGCGGTGGTCAGCGAGAAATCGAGTAGCGTCTGCTGATTTTGGGTCAGGCCACGCAGCTCGGGGGAGATCACCTCCTGCAGGCGGGGCCAGAAGACCGCACCTTCCATGCAGTACCTTTCGTACGGGTAATCGTTGTACGCCTGGATGACGTTGCCCAACTCCGTCGGCGTCAGCGACTCGATCTTGCCGAAGCGCCGATCGAGGCTGCTGAGCGCCTGCCGTTGGCCCAGGGCTTCCCAGGCGCTCAACTCTCTGAGCTTCTCGTCGAGCTTCTCGTAGACTTTTGCGAGCGTTGTATTGGTGTACGTCCGATAGGCCTCGACCACCGCGGCCCGGAGTTCGTTCACCGTGGCCTCTCCGAGGGTGGGATGGAGCTGGCCTACCAGCTGCAGGAGGTGTTCGACCGTCCCCGGAGGGGCTTTCTTCTGACCGGTGGTCCAGAGCTTCTGGATCTCCGCGCGCAATTGTTCTAACGTCTTCGACCAATAGGTCGAGGCGGCCAGGGACTGTTGATACAGCCGCCGGTAGGCCCTTCTTTGCACCGCCCTGCCGAGGATGTGGAACGGCTCGAGCAGGAACAGGCCCGAGACCCCCGACCACAAGCGGAGGAAGAGCGGCCGGAGCGCGTTCAGGAGGTAGCTGAAAGCGAGCAGCGCGACCGCGAAGAGAAGGGCCACCAGGGTCGTCTCTTCCAAGACGCTCGACCCCTTGATCTGAGTCCATGCCACCGCCGGACGGACGACGAACGCGAACGTGGCACCGGCCGCACTGAGGAATAGCAGGGCGGGCAGGACGGAGCCGAGAAGATAGTCCTTGTCGAAGATGTCGGCGATCTTCCCCACGAGCTGGCTGATCACGGGTCCGTCACTCCTTCCCTTGGAGAGGCCAGGGGCATTGCCTGCAGTATCCGTCCCCCCATTCCGAGTTCGGGTGGGAGGGGTTGGGGTTCGAGCAGAAGAAGATCAGTGGGGGGGTGTGGAGGCGTGTCTTGAGCTCCTGGGTGTGGTTGATCGACACCATCGTTTCTTGGAGGGCTCCCCGGGCCATCAACGTGTCGAGCGTCGTATTGCCGTTCCGGAGGTCGTCGTCCGGCTGCGCATCCAGGATCGCGTCGGCCAGTTTTTCCGCGTTGACGACGGTCCTTTGGCCTTGGCTTATCAGGTAGAACCCTCGTGTCTGCGCTGCGTCCAGCTGGTGGAATGCGTCCTTGAGCGAGGCGCTTTCCTGGATCTCGGGGAGCGTCCGTTCCGGGATGGCGACGGCTCCCATGGCGGTGGCACTATCGTTCGGCATGACGTCTCCTCTCTTCAATTGACCGGGATCAGGCGGAACGCCTTGCCGACGAAGGCGCGGACCGCGAAGTCATCGGTGTCGGACCGGTAGGCGAGGTCGAGGCCGCCGTTGAGGCCGGCTTCGTTGCCGAGGAAGTAGAGGATCAACTGATACGCCTCGGCGCTTTTCTCGGCGTCGTAGCTGATCCGCGGGTTGAGGCCGAAGTTGGCCGTCTCACTTCCTACGAGCGAGAAGAACCGCCGGAGCTCCAACTGGTAGACCTCGGTCTCGCTCTTCTGGGGGGCCTTGAGCACCATCTGCCGGCACTGAGTGCCGCCTGTATTAGGGATGGGGAGGCAGACCTCGTTGGCGGGGCTGCCCTTGTAGTCCTGTTTGGCGGTGGCATTGACTCCCCAGTAGGTACCCTGCCGGCTGAGGAGGCCGAACGTCAGGGTGCCGGAGACGCTGTCCTTCGACTCGGTGCTCTCCTTGACCGTGTCGACGTTGACGAGAGTCGCGGAGTCGGCGACCTTGAACGACTGGCGGCCGGTGGAGACCCGGAGAGAGAAGATCTTCGGCGGGCTGAGCTCCATCGCTTCCAGCGCCTCCTTGCCGAGGCCTTCGTGCTTCAGATTGAGGTAGGTGCACTCCGACTCTTCTGTACCGCTCAGGTGGATCCAGTCCTCCGGCAGCGACTCGTTGTACTCCTGGCAGACCTCGGTGAGGTTTTTGTCCTGCTTCTGCTGTGCCTTCTCCTTCCAGGAGGCGGGGAGGGCATCCATGGTGCACTCTTTCTCCCCTTGGTTCTTCAGCACGTTACGGACGTTTTCGCTCTCGCTCTGGAGGATGAACCGCGGCGTCTGGCCGAGACGGTTGGCTTCGGCGCAGACCTGGTCCACGGCTTCGTCGAGAGCGGTCTGTCCTTCCTGCGCCAGATCCTCGCTCCGGTTTCTGAGGCCCCTCAGGCTGCAGCGGTCGGTGTCGGGGATGGACTGGTTGTAGTCCGCGCAAACCGCGGCGAGCGCCTGCGCCTGCTCCTGGGCGCGTCTTCCGCGGGCTGCCCATTCCTCACCGCCGTGCGCGGCAAGGGACTCCAGGCTGCATCCGTCCGCCGGAATCGGCAGGCGCAGCGGCCGGACGGGCGGCAGCTTCTGGTTCCTGTCGATACAGAGCTGCTTCAGGCGATCCGGTTTGACGTTCCAGAGAATACGGGTCACACCCAACGTGGCCGTGGAACCGGCGTTCAGCCCGGTGAGGTTGGCCAACTCGGCCTCTTCCTGACCCTTGCCGAGGGGCGCTTCGGCTTTGAGGCTCAGCAGCCAGTCCTTGTTGAGCTCGGCGACGATCTCGGCGGCGACGGAGCCATCCTTCTGTGTTGTCGACAGGGAGATGATCGGTGCAGTGTTGACGGACGTGAGCGAGGGATCGCGCAGGCTGGGCGCGATCATGTCGTCGAAGACCTGGTCTCTGTTCAGATCCTGGGCCAGGGCTGGCGGCGCTCCGGCGCAGAGGACGGCGAGGCAGACGGGCAGTCCCAGGGATCTCATGACGGCTCCTTGATGGTGAACTCGCCCACGCCTGCGTCACGGCCCTCTTCCTCAAGGGTCCCCTTGCCTCCGCACTTCACCCCGGACGGCTTGGTGATGCGGATCGTGTATTTGTCCCCCGGCGAGCCGAGCACGCTCCAGGAGAGATCGTGGGTGCCGGGCGGAACCTCTTTCTCGGCCTTGTTACCGTTGAACTTCAAACGGACCTGGTCGATCGAGGCGCGGACCGTGGCATTGCCCGTCTTTTCGACGACGACTTTGGCCATTGCATGTCCTCCCAAGAGAGCCGCCGGTTAGGTCGGCGGGATCAACTCCTTGGACGGACATGGACGCTTCTTTCCAGCGGCTACGCCGCCATGGGAGCAGATGGGAGGAAGCTGCGCAGGAGAGAGGGATTGGGCGCGGTCGTGACCGCGCCCAGGGCTCAGCTCGCCCGGCGGACGCGCGGCCCGCGGAGGCGGGTCATCGACGCGAGGGCTACCGCCTCCAGCGGGTCCTGGCGGCGGTCGCGGCGGACGAGGTGGCCGATCTCGGCGATGCTCAGCCGCAGGTCGTCGCCGGTGAAGGCGTAGAGGCGGTCGAACTCGTCGAGGCCGGTGCGGTAGATGCGCTGCGCGAGGATGACGGCGTTGTTGAGCGGGCGGCGGCTCATCGCCTGGCCGGAGTAGACCTCGAGCTCGTGGTCGAGCGGCCCCGCCAGGGTGTCGCGGGCGCGGGCGAACAGGGCCTTGCGGCGCGTCTCCAGCTTGCTGGCCGGCAGGCCCCGGCCGTAGAGAGCCTGGAGGTCGGCCGAGAGGTCGTCGTAGAAGGCGCCCAGCCGCTTCTCGTCGCGCCAGATCGCGGCGCAGCGCTCGGCCGCCTCGGCTTCGCCGCGGCTGGCGAAGAAGACCTCGGCGCCGCGCAGGCCCACGAAGTTGGCGTAGCTCTCGTTGAAGCGCACCTCGCTCGGCACCCACAGGGTGTTGTGCGAGATCTCGTGGATCACCGTCGACACCAGGTCGGCGTCGTCGCCCAGGGCGGTCGACAGCAGCGGGTCGTTGAACCAGCCCAGGGTGGAGAAGGCCGAGGCCTCGCGCAGCCAGGTGTCGTAGCCGGCGGCTTCCAGGCGGCGCTGCTCGGCCAGCGCGCCCGCGCGGTCGAAGAAGCCCTTGTAAGGGACGGCGCCGACGATCGGGTAGCGCCACTGATAGGCGGTCAGACGGTCCTTGTGGCTCGCCGAGAGGACGTGGAGCAAGGGGCCGTCGCCGACGTCGGAGAAGGTGGTGTAGGTGTCGCCCGCGGCGAGCCCCAGCCGGCGGGCGGCGAAGGCGCGGGCGGCGAGGACCGTCTCGAGTTGCGCCCTGAGCTCCGGCGTGGTGGCCGGGTCGGCGAGCATCTCGGGGATCGGCCGCCGGCCGAGCAGGATGCGCGCCTCCTGCCAGCCGGCGCGCAGCAGGAACCGGGCTTCGTTGCTGACGAGGAGGATCAGGAGGAGCAGGGCCGCGGACGCGCCCCCGGCGAACGGCAACTTCGTTCTAATAAAGCGTGACAGTCGTCCCATCGTCAAACCGGCCCGCGGGCTGGGGGATGTGAATCGTCCTCCCGAACAGGCGAAGCTCCGCGGCGCGAGCCCCCCGGAGATCGCGCCACTTCACCTGAGGCTGCTGCTCCCGCGCCGGCCGGCCGGCTTCGGCCCGGGCGGAGAAAACGCATTCCCACGCCTCGCGCCGCTTCCCCCGCCGCACGTGCACGGGGTCGATCCCGTACCAGGAGGTCTCCGGTTGGACCATGTGGGCGCCGTGCGCCCGGCCCATCTCCCGGAGACGGCCGTCCAGGTCCCGGGCACGCTCCAGGAGCGCGCTCCGCGAAACTCCCCGGCCAGGAAACAGGATCGATCGAACGACATAGTAACCCAGCGGCGAAAGAAATTCGAGATTTTCTATCGGCATCCGCGTCAGAAGGATCTCCGCGCCCTGCCGCGCCAGCCGGTCCAGACAGGTATCGACCCAGCCGGCCACCGTCGCCGGCATCTCGCCGTACACCAGGTCGTTGCCGATGTCCGTGACGAGGGCGAGGGTCGGCAGCGGCGGCCGGCTCTCGAGGTCGCGCCAGAGGCCGCACTGCGTGATCCCGGGCAGCTCACGGATCCAGAGGAGGCGGCTCCAGGCGCCGTAGGAGCGGCCGTGGCCGAAGGCGCCCAGCACCTCCAGCGGGCCGTCGGTGAGCCGGCGCAGGCAGGTCAGCACCTGGGGGAAGGAGAGCCGGAGGTTGCTGGCGCCGAGCAGGATTACCCGCAAGACGGGCGGCTGCGGCGGGTCCGGGGAGGCGGTTCTGGTCGGCAATTTTCTCTCTTCTCGCCAATGTTACCGTGTCAGCCTCTAGTCACTTCCATGGCAAGGATGTGACATCGCGAAGGCCCGCATCACAACGGATGGGTCTCCCGCAACGGTATACCGATTGAGTGCCTTGAGATTCTTGACCGATCTTGTCACGCATGTCACGACCTGGTGACACTTGGCACTCTGAGGGATATAGCCCCGTGCTCGACGAGCGTTAGAAGACGGAGAAAATAAATTGCTGAACCCCTGGATTGGAGAGCCGCTGGATGACCTGGGATGACGGGCGAGACCGGCAGTATCTGACCCTGGTTGATCTGCTCCGCCACAGGGGGGCGGAGAAGGGCGATGCTCCGGCCTATACGTTCCTCGCGGACGGCGAGGTGGAGGCGGACCGGCTCACGTACGCGGAGCTGGACCGCCAGGCGCGTGCGCTCGGCGCGGCGCTGATCGAGCGCGGGCTCGGCGGCAGGCGGGCGCTGCTGCTCTATCCGCCCGGCCTGGAGTTCATCGCCGCCTTCCTCGGCTGCCTCTACGGCGGCGTGGTGGCGGTCCCGGCCTATCCGCCGCGCTCGCAACGCGGTCTGCCGCGCCTCCTCTCGATCGTCCAGGACGCCCGGCCGCGGGTGGTGCTGACCACCGGCGCGCAGCTGCGCAAGGCCGAGGCCCTCCTCGGCCAGGTCCTGGGGGCCCCGGAGGACAACGGCGTCGCCTGCCTCGCCACCGACCAGCTTCTGGCTGGGGAGGAGTCGGAGGCCCTGGCCGCCGCCTGGACGCCGCCGGCGATCGACGGCGATACGCTCGCCTTCCTCCAGTACACCTCCGGCTCGACCTCGGCGCCCAAGGGCGTCATGGTCAGCCACGGCAACCTGCTCCACAACGAGGAGATGATCCGCCAGGCCTTCGGGCAGTCGGCGGAGTCGGTGATCCTGGGCTGGCTGCCGGTCTACCACGACATGGGGCTGATCGGGAACGTCCTGCAGCCGCTGTACGTGGGCGCCCCCTGCATCCTGATGTCGCCGGTCGCCTTCCTTCAGAAGCCGCTGCGCTGGCTGGAGGCGATCAGCCGCTACCGCGCCACGACCAGCGGCGGCCCCAACTTCGCCTATGCCCTCTGCGCGCAGAAGGTGACGGACGAGCAGAAGGCCGGGCTCGACCTCTCGTCCTGGCAGGTCGCCTTCAACGGCGCCGAGCCGGTGCGCGCCGAGACCTTGGACCGCTTCGCCGAGGCGTTCGCGGCGTGCGGGTTCCGCCGCGAGGCTTTCTATCCCTGCTACGGCCTCGCCGAGGCGACGCTGTTCGTCACCGGCGGCGAGCTCGGCGAGCCGTTCGTGGCGCGCCCGTTCGAGGCCGCGGCGCTGGAGCGCGACGAGGCGGTCGAAGCCGGGGAAGGAAAGCCGGCGCGCGAGCTGGTCGGCTGCGGCCACGCCTGGGCCGGGCAGCGGGTCGAGATCGTCGATCCCGCGACGCTGATCGCCTGCGCTCCGGGCCGGGTGGGGGAGGTCTGGGCGGCCGGCCCGAGCATCGCGCACGGCTACTGGGGCCGGGCCGACGCGACGGCGCGCGACTTCCACGCCCGCCTCGCGGACGAGCCCGAGGCCGGGCCGTTCCTGCGCACCGGCGACCTCGGCTTCGTCGACGGCGGAGAGCTGTACGTCACCGGCCGCCTCAAGGACCTAGTCATCCTGCGCGGTCGCAACCACTACCCGCAGGACCTGGAGCTGACCGTCGAGCGGGCGCACCCGGCGCTGCGGCCCGGCTGCGGCGCCGCCTTTGCCCTGGAGACGGAAGGTGAAGAGCGCCTGGTGATCGTCCAGGAGCTGGACCGGCGCGGCGACGGCGCCGACGCCGAAGAGGTCGCTTCGGCGATCCGCCAGGCGGTCGCGGAGGAGCACGAGGTCCAGGTCTGGGACGTGGTCCTGCTGCGCTCGGGCACCATCCCCAAGACCTCCAGCGGCAAGATCCAGCGCCACGCCTGCCGCGCCGGCTATCTGAAGGACGGCCTCGAAGTGGTGGGGCGGAGCGCTCTGGAAAAGGCGGGGGAGGAGGCGCTGCCGGTCGAGGTGGAGCTGAGCCGCGAGGCGCTGCTGGCCCTGGAGCCGGCCGAGCGCCTCGCCGTGCTCGCGGCCTGGCTGCGCGACCGCGCGGCGCGCCTGCTGCGTACCTCGCCGGCCCGCGTCGACCCCGACCGGCCGCTGACCGCGCTCGGCCTCGACTCGCTCGCCGCGGTCGAGCTCAAGCAGACGGTCGAGTCGGCGCTCGGCGTCCAGGTCTCGCTCTCCGGCCTGCTCGAAGGGCTGAGCGCCGCCGAGCTGGCCTCGGACATTGCCGATCACGTCCATGGAGGGGCGGGGCTTGTCTCCGCCCGGGAGGGGATCAACCCCTCCGCTACACCTTGGACCGAGTCGCCGCTTTCCTACGGCCAGAAGGCGCTCTGGTTCCTGCAGCGCCTGGCGCCCGAGAGCGCCGCCTACCACATCACGGCGGCGGTGCGGGTCGCGGGCGACCTCGACGTGCCGGCGCTGCACCGCGCCTTCCAGGGGCTGGTCGACCGCCACCCGGCGCTGCGCGCCACCTTCTCTCTGGGCGCCGGCGGCGATCCGGTGCAGCGGGTGCGCGAGTCCATGCCGGTCGGCTTTGTCTTCGAGGACGCCGAGGGGCTCGGTGAGGCGGCGTTGACCGCGCGGCTCGCCGCCGAGGCGTACCGGCCCTTCGACCTCGAAAACGGCCCTCTGCTGCGCGCCGGCCTCTTCCGGCTCGGCGACCGCGAGCACGCGCTGGTCCTCGCCGTCCACCACATCGCCGCCGACTTCTGGTCGCTGGCCGTGGCCTTCGCCGAGCTGGGGCGCCTCTACGAGCGCGAGCCCGGCGAGGCGGACCTTTTTGCGCCTCTGCCGGTCTCCTATGGCGACTACATCCGCTGGCAGAACGAGCGGCTGGCCGGTCCCGAGGGGGAGCGCCTCTGGTCGTATTGGCGCGAGGCGCTGGCCGGGCCGCCGGCCGACCTCGACCTGCCGGCCGACCGGCCGCGGCCGCCGGTGCAGACCGACCGCGGCTCCTCGGTCGCCCTGGCGCTGGGACCGGAGCTGACGGCGCGGGTCCACGACCTCGCGCGGGCTTCGGGGTCGACCCTGTTCATGACGCTGCTCGCCGCGTTCCAGGCGCTGCTCCACCGCTGGTCCGGGCAGGAGGACTTCGCGGTCGGCTCGCCGGTCGCCGGCCGCAACGCGCCGGAGCTGGCCGGCCTGGTCGGCTACTTCGTCGATCCGGTGGTGCTGCGCGCCGACCTCGCGGACAACCCCGCCTTCGCCGGGCTGCTCGGCCGGGTGCGGCGGACCGCGCTCGGCGCCTTCGAGCACCAGGGCTTCCCCTTCCCGCTGCTGACCGAGCGGCTGCAGCCGGCGCGCGACCCCAGCCGGTCGCCGCTGTTCCAGGCGATGCTCATCCTCCAGAAGGCGAACCGGCCGGAGCAGGAGGCGCTGGCGCCGTTCGCCCTCGGCGAGGCCGGAGCGGAGATCCCGCTGGGGCCGCTCGCCCTGTCGTCGCTGCCGCTGCCGGACCGGCCGGCGCAGCTCGACCTGACGCTGATGCTGGCCGACGGCGCCGACGGAGCCGACGGAGCCAGGGGGCTCGGCGCCTCGTTCCAGTTCAACGCCGACCTGTTCGACGCCGCGACGATCGAGCGCATGGCCGGCCACTTCCGCACGCTGCTCGCCGGCGCCGTGGCGGAGCCGGGCGCGGCGGTGCGCGACCTGCCGCTGCTCACGCCGGAAGAGCGGGCCGTGCTGGTCACGGAGTGGAACGCCACGGCGATCGACTACCCGCGCGAGCGGCTGGTCCACGAGCTGTTCGAGGAGCAGGCGGACCGCACGCCGGAGCGGCCGGCCCTGGTCCACGGCGGAAAGTCGCTGACCTATCTGGAGCTGGAGCGCCGCGCCAACCAGCTCGCCCACCACCTGACGCGGATGGGCATCGGCCCGGAGGTCGCGGTGGGCGTCCACCTGGACCGCACGCCGGACATGGCGGTCGGCGTGCTCGGGTTGTTGAAGACCGGCGCCGGCTACCTGCCGCTCGACCCGGCCTATCCGGAGGACCGCGTCGCGTTCATGCTGGAGGACGCGGGCGTGCCGGTGGTGCTCACCCAGGAGCGCCTGGAGGGCTCGCTCGCCGGCTACCCGGGCCGCAGGCTGCGGCTCGACGCCGATTGGGGCGAGGTGGCGCGTGAGCCCGAGTCGCGGCTGTCTCGGCGCTCGGATCCGGACAACTTCGCCTACCTCATCTATACGTCGGGCTCGACCGGCCGCCCCAAGGGGGTCCAGGTCCGCCACCAGGGGGTCGTCAACTTCATCGCCTCCATGGCGCGCCAGCCCGGGCTCGGGCCGGACGACGTGCTGGTCGCGGTCACCACCCTGTCCTTCGACATCGCAGGTCTGGAGCTGTACCTCCCCTGGATGATGGGGGCGCGCGTCGTGCTCGCCAGCCGCGAGGAGGCCTCGGACGGCACGCGTCTGCTGGCGCTGTTGCGCTCGTCCGGCGCCACCGTGATGCAGGCGACCCCCTCGACCTGGCGGCTGTTGATCGCCGCCGGCTGGGAGGGGGAGCCGCGCATCAAGGCGCTGTGCGGCGGCGAGGCGCTGCCGCGCGACCTCGCGGAGCAGCTCCTCGACCGCGCCGAGTCGGTCTGGAACCTTTACGGCCCGACCGAGACAACGATCTGGTCGGCGGTGCACCAGGTGCTCCCGGGCGAGACGACGCCCGCGGCCTCGATCGGCCGGCCGATCGCCAATACCGGCATCTTCCTCCTCGACTCCGCCTTCCGGCCGGTGCCGGTGGGCGTCCCCGGCGAATTGCTGATCGGCGGCGACGGCCTGGCGCGCGGCTACT
>JBKKAU010000520.1:0-1194 GCA_046714475.1 Thermoanaerobaculia bacterium | reverse complement strand
TCACCCGGGCGTCCGCCTCCTCCACGTCGCGCCGGCTCGCCGCCTCGACCGCGAGCAGCTCCTGCAGCCGGCCGAGCCGCGCCCTGGCCGCCCCGAGCTCCGCCTCCAGCTCGGCGACGTCGGCCCGCAGGTCCGCGACGCTCTCGTCCGCCGAAACCCGCGGGGCCAGCACGAACAGCGGAGCCCCCCGGCCCACGTCCAGTCCCGGGTGGGGCCAGCGCGCCGCCGTCACCACGCCGTCCACGGGAGCGGTCAGGATCGCCTCGGAGCCGCCCGCCGGGAGCACCCTGCCCGAAGCGCGGAGAGCCCGCTGGACGGCGCCCTCGCGGGCCCATTCCGTGGCGAACTCCGTCCGCCACTGCTGCTCCTTGAGGAAGCCGACCGGCTCGCCGGCCGCGGCCTCCTCGTCCGGAGCGCCGGAGGGCGGCCCGACGAGGTTGCCGGGAGACGCCTCGGACCCAACCCGCACCCGGCCGGAGGGGATGTCCTCGCTCGCCTTGGAGTTGCGGACCCGGAAGATCAGCTCGTACGTCCCCTCGCGCGCCGGCTTGAAGACCACGTTGAAGATCCCGGCGCGCAGCGGCTTCGGCGCGAGGAAACTCTCCTCGCGCCCGTCCGGCCCGCGCAGGATGCCGGTGACCGATCCCTCGTTGAGAGCCGAGAAATCCGGGAGATAGGTGAAGTGCGCGTGCGAGGGGGCCTCCCGGCCGGCGATCAGCGGGTCGGTCTCGGCGAACAGCTCGTAGTGCTCGCTCCAGGCGGTCACCGACCAGCTTTCCGCCTCCTCCTCCGCGTGCGGGTGGTCCTCCGGAGCCGGAGCGGAGTCGCGGCAGGCGGGCAGGACCAGCAGGAAGAGCGACAACGAGAGGAAGAGCGGGAAACGGCTCATGGCAGGTCTCCGGTCAATGGCCGCCCCGTGGCGGCCTCCAGGTCGCGTTGCGCGTCCAGGGCGGCCTCCCGGACCTCCAGGGCGGAGATCCGGGCCGCGAGAGCGGCGCGCAGGGTGTCGAGAAGATCGGTCAGCCCGGACTCTCCGAGCTGATAGGAGGCCGAGGCTCCGGTGACCAGGTCGCCGGTCTCGGCGGCGGCACGGTCCGCCTCGGCGGCCGCAGCCCGCAGGCGGTCGAAGGCGGCGAGCGCTCCGGCCCGCTCCGCCTGCGCCCGCACGCGGGCCAGCTCCAGGTCGGCGCGGGC
>JBKKAU010000519.1:0-8602 GCA_046714475.1 Thermoanaerobaculia bacterium | reverse complement strand
GCCTCGCCGGCGGTCCGGGCGCCGCGCGCCAGCCGCGTCCGGGCCCCTGACCCGGCGAGCCGCGCGAGCTGCCACCAGAGGGCGGCGCCGCGCCGGCCGATGCGGCCGCTCTCGTACAGCTCGCGGCTCGCCGCCCGGCGGATCTTGCCGCTCGACGTCTTGGGAACGGTGTGCGGCGGCGCGAGCACGACGTCGTCGGCCGGGGCGCCGAGGAGCTCGATGGCCGCCTCCTGGACCGCCTGCCGCAGCCGCTCGATGGCCTCGGCGTTCTCGACGTGGGCTTCGCCGGTGAGCCGGGTCTCGGCGAGCACCACCAGCCGTTCGGTCCCGGTCGCCGGGTCGGGGCTGCCGAAGACGGCGACGCACCCCTTGCGCACCCCGGGGATGGCGCCCACCGCCTCCTCGATCTCCTGGGGATAGAGGTTGCGTCCCCCGCGGATGATGACGTCCTTGACGCGGCCGGTGATGTAGACCTCGCCGCCGGCGATGTAGGCGAGGTCGCCCGAATCGAGCCAGTCGCCGCGCAGTAGAAGGCGGGTCGCCTCGGGATTCCGGAAGTAGCCCTGGGTGGCCGACGGGCCCCGGAACTCGAGCCGCCCCTCCTGGCGCTCGCCGACCTCGATGCCGGTAGGTCCTACGATCCGCACCTCGTGGCCGGGGAGCGGCAGGCCGCAGGAGACGAAGCGCAGGGGTGACGGAGCGGCCGGATCGGCCGGCGCCGCCCGGCCGCCGCCCTGGAACGCGCCGCGCTCGACGGCGTCGATCACGGGGTCGCGTCCCTGCGGCGGAAAAGCCAGGGCGAGAGAGTTTTCGGCGAGGCCGTAGACGGGCATCATGGCCCCGGGGCGGAAGCCGTGCGGGGCGAAGCGCCCGGTGAAACGGCGGACCGCCTCCGGGCTTACCGGCTCGGCGCCGTTCAGCGCGATGCGCCAGGAGGAGAGGTCGAGCCCCTCGATCTCCTCGTCCGGCACCTTGCTCGCGCACAGCTCGTAGGCGAAGTTGGGGGCGGCCGACACCGACCCGCGGTGCCGGTGGATCGTCCACAGCCAGCGCGACGGCCGCGCCAGGAAGGTGAGCGGCGACATCAGGACCAGCGGCAGCCCGTAGTAGAGGCTCCCCATCCAGGCGCCGATCAGCCCCATGTCGTGGTAGAGCGGCAGCCAGCTCACCACCACGTCGTCCGGCAGCAGCTCCATCCCCTTGCCGATGGCCCGCAGGTTGGCCATGAGGTTGGCGTGGGTGAGCACCACCCCCTTGGGGTTGCCGGTGCTGCCGGAGGTGAACTGGAGGAAGGCGACGGTGTCGGGCCCAAGGGGAGTGGGGGAAGGGAGCGGCTCTCCCTTTAGGGAGGAAGACGGCGAGCTGAGCTCGTCGACGGTCACCACCCGCCGCACGCCGGGGACCTGGACGCGCAGCAGCCGCGCCAGCGGCAGGACCTCGGGGAAGGTGATCAGCAGGCCCGCCTCGGCGGTGGCGAGGATGCCGGCCTGGCGGCGCAGATGGTCCTCGATCTGGCTCCGCCTCGCTGGCGGATAGAGCGGCACCGGGACGCCGCCGGCGAGCTGGATGCCGAAGAAGGCGACGAAGTAGTCGAGCCCCGAGGGGAGCATCACCCCCACCGCCTGCCCGGGCTCGATGCCGATCGCGCGGATGCCTTCCGCGGCGGCGCGCGCCCGCCGCAGCAGGTCGCCGTAGGTCAGCTCCTCGGGCTCGCCTTCGCCGGGGTAGAAGAGGACGTGCCGGCGCCGGGGGTGGCGCTCGGCGTGCCATTCGAGGACCTCGACGAGGGTGCGGGTGCGGTCCGGGGCCGGCTCGGTGGCCTCCGGGGCCTCCAGGATCGAGGCTGCGATCTCGTCCCAGGAGGCGCCGCCGTCCGGGCCGGCCGCCGCCAGGGCCTGGAGGAGGTCGCGCAGGGTCTCGGCCTGGGCGAGCGCGGTCTCGGGGAGGCGGACGCCGAAGGCGCGTTCCAGGCGGGCGAGCAGCTCGACCCGGCCGAGGCTGTCGAGCCCGAGGTCGCGCTCCAGGGAGGCGTCGAGGTCCAGGGACCGCCCCTTGCGCTGGGGCTGCAGCTCCCGAGCCAGCCCCTCGGCGATCTCCAGCACCTGGGCGGGGGAGACCGCGGGTGGGGCGTCCGTCACTCCGGTCGTCGGGCTCAATCGCGGGAGCGCGCCAGGGCCCAGAGCAGGAGGGCGCCGGCCGCGAGGGCCACGCCGGCCGCAGCGGCCGCAGCCACCGGGTCCCAGATCTGCCGGAACCGCGAGGCGCCGTCCTTGATCTCGATGTAGCCGACCGGAGCGACGATCACGCCGCCCCCGCCGCCGATCCCCTCGCGCGTGCCCGGCCGCTGGTGGCCGCCGCCGGCTCCCAGGCCCCACCGCGCCTTGGCGACCGGGATCACGGTCACGCCGTCGCGCTCGACCGCCTCGCCGAACACCGTGGCCGCCTTGGCGGCCACCCCCAGCCGGTCGGCGAGCCGCGAGAAGAGAGAGGTCGGCCCTTCGACGCTCTCCAGGTCGGCCGCCTCGTTCCGTTCCGACCACTTCGTATTCATGACTCCGTCTCCTCCTGTCGAAACATCCTAGCCGATGCGGAAGCTCCTCGGAATGCCGTTCCCGTCAGCTGGTACACTTATTCCTTGCCTTGAGAGGCAGACCCGACGTCCTAGCCTATGAGCTCTCCTTTCGACCATACCTTCTGGCAGCTCCGGGAGCTCCAGAGAGCGCTCGGTGAGATGCAGTCGCAGCGCCGCCTTCTGGAGGGGATTCCGCGCTCTTTTCAGGACCAGATCGATCAGTTGATCGCGGTTCGGGACCGTTTTACGCTGCCGCCGGACTATCTGGACGCGATGGAAAGGGTCCAGGAGACCCTCGGGCAGCAATGCCGGATCGAGCAGCTCGCGCTTTTGAGCCAGTGGGATAACGAGCTCCTGCGGGCGTTGCGCCGGAGGCAGGACGAGATCGATGAGCTGGCAAGGCAGATGCTGCCCCCGCGACCGGCCTTCTCTCTGCCCAGTGAGCACATAGCGTTTTCCCTGGCCGCAACCGAGGCCCTTCTGGAGCTCAAAAGACTGGACAAGGGCCTGCTTGAAGTGGCCTTGCAGCCGCAGCTCGCTTTCCAGGATTTTGCCCGGCACCAGTTGCAACTGGCTTCCGCGGCATCGGAAGCCCTGAGAGAGAGCAGGCTGATGCTCATCGACGCGGCGGCGGATCTCCTGCCGGCGATGAGCAGCGGTCTGGAGCTCGCCCTGCTCATTCATCCGCAGGCTTGGGCCGGGGAGGCGCCGCTTCCGCGGGTCAACGTCTACACGGAGCTGGAGACGGAGTTGGAGGCGGTCGACCTCGAGAAGCCGGAGACCGATGTCGAGGCCGCCGTCGCCGAAAGCAGGGCCGGCCGTGTCGCCGACCTCGGTCAACGGCTGATCCGCCTGGTGTACGACCTCAACGCGGAGGCCGAGCGGGAAGGACTGCCCGCGGTCTTCAAGCCCACCAACCGGTCGTTTTACGCCTGTCTGGTGATCCCGACGCGTGTGGCCACGGACGAGCGCGATTTCGGCGAGGTCGTGGACCATCTCTACTTCCTTCTCTATGAGGGGGCCGGAGACGCCAGGAGGCTCACGGAGAGGATTGCGGCCGAACGCCTCGAAGCACTGTGGCGGCTCAAGCAACTGCGTCTGGGCTTCCGGCATGACGTGGACCACGGCTCGGAAGCAGGGGAGAAGAACAGGAAGATCGGCAAAGCCTATGAAGCCCTGATCGGCGCGGTGACGCCGAGGTCGCGCTCCGATTGGGCCCGGGCGCAGGTCGCTCTTTACGAGCAGCTGGTCCAGATGTTGGAAGACCTGTGGTTTGGAGAGGCGGACGCCCCCGGAGAGAGCTTCGAGGCCGCCGCGGAGTACGTCCTCCACAAGAATGAGGAGCTCTACCGCAGGCTGAGTTGATGAGATATCTCAGCCTGGCGGAAGTCGCAGCCCTTCATCGTCTGGTCCTCGAAGCCGCCGGCGGCTCTCCGGGCGTACGTGACCCTGGCGCGCTGGAGTCCGCCGTTGCGCAACCCCTGCAGACCTTTGCCGGCGAGGACCTCTATCCCGGCCTCATCGAGAAAGCGGCCGCGCTCTGCTTCTCGCTGGTGAGGAACCACCCGTTCCTCGACGGCAACAAGCGGGTGGGGCATGCCGCCATGGAGACTTTCCTCGTCCTCAACGGGTTCGAGATCGAGGCATCGGTGGACGAGCAGGAGGAGCTGATCCTCTCGCTGGCTGCCGGAGAGGTCGACCGCTCCGGACTGGTGACCTGGTTGTCGCAGCATGTCCGTTCAAGGTCTCGCGGCCGGGGTGACCTGCTTTCGTAAGCGGTCCGTGCCAATGGGGCCGGCTGGTGATACCCTCACGCCGAACCGCGACAGCCTAATGGCTCCGAAGCGCTTTTCCCTTCTGCTCTGGCTGGCCACGGCGCCGCTCCTCGCGTGGACGGCTACCGGTGTGCCCGAGCTGGCGCCGGGAGCGCCGCCGGTCGAGCGCCAGCTGCCCCCCGGCGAAACGCACACCTACCGCTTCGAGGCCCAGGCCGGCCGCCACCTTCTGGTCACCGCCGAGCAGCAGGGCGCCGACCTGGTGCTGGAGGCCGGGACGATCGCCGTCGACAGCCTGGAAGACCGCCGTGGGCCGGTATCGTTGCTGTGGACCGCGGCAGCGGGGCCGGTCGAGATCAAGGTGGGGTCGCAGGACCGCGACGGCGCTCCGGGGAGCTACACCCTCCGGCTGGAGGAGCTGCCGGACGCCACCGCCGCGGACCGCCGGCGCCTGGAAGCCGAGCGGGCGATGACCGAGGCCGGCCGGATCGTCCTCCAGCCTTCCAAGGCCTGGCGCGAAGCGCTCGGCCCCTACGCGCGGGCGCTCCCGGTCTGGCGCGAGCTCGGAGACCGGCGGCAGGAGGCGCGGACCCTCTCCGGACTCGCCGGCATCCACCGCACGCTCGACGAGCTCGTCCCGGCGCTCGACCACTACCTCCAGGCCCTGGCCCTCTGGCGCCAGCTCGGCGAGCGGAGCTCCGAGGCCGACACCCTGGACCGCATCGGGCTCTGCCGCGCCAAGATGGGGCGGCACCGCAAGGCCTTGGAGGCGTTCGAGGCCGCCCTGGCGCTGCAGCGCGGGCTGGGAGACCGCTACGGCGAGGCGGTGACGCTCGGCAACGCCGGCTATGCCCTGCTCTCCCAGGGCGAGACCCGCGAAGCCCTGCCGCGTTTCGAGGCGGCGCTGGCCCTGCTCCGCGACCTCGGCGAGACCGGGCTCGAGGCCTCGGTGCTCCAGAACGTGGGAGGCGCCTGGGACCGCCTGGGCGAGCCGCAACGCGCCGTCGAGCACTACACCCGGGCGCTCGGCCTGCTGCGCGCCCGGGGCGAGCGCCGGGTGGAGGCCGGTCTCCTCGCCAACCTCGCCGTGGCCTGGCGCGGCCTGGGGGAGCTCGGGAAGTCTCTGGCCCACCACGAGCAGGCCCTGGCGCTGTTCCGCGAGATGGGGGACCGCCGCGGCGAGGCGCGGACGCTCAACAACCTCGGCCACGTCTACGACCGCCTGGGCGAGCCGCGGCGCGCGCTGGTCTGGTACGGGCAGTCCCTCGCACTGCGCCGCGAGGTCGGAGACCGGCTCGGCGAGGCGATCACGCTGAACAACCTGGGGCGGGCCCACGAGCGGCTCGGCGAGCGCGACCCGGCGCTCGGGTATTACCGGCAGGCGCTCGCCCTGTCGCGGGAGATCGGCGACCGGCACGAGGAGACGACGTCGCTCGGCCTGCTCGGCCGGGCCTACGCCGGGGCGGGGGACACCGCCCGCGCCCTGGACCACCTCGGCCAAGCCGTCGCGGGCTCGCGCGCCCTCGGCAACCGGCGCGGGCTCGCCACCGTCCTCCACCGGGTGGGGCTGGTCCACGCCGCGCGCGGTGACGCCGGACAGGCCCTGGCGAGCCTGACCGAAGCCCTGGAGCTGCATCGCGCCCTCGCCGACCGGGCCGGCCAGGCGGAGACGCTCCACGCCCTGGCGCGGGTCGAAAGGCGGCGTGGCCGCCTCGCCGAGGCGCGGACGCAGGCCGACGAGGCGCTCGGCCTCGTCGAGTCGGTGCGCACCAAGCTCGGCAGCCCCGACCTGCGCGCCTCCTACCTCGCCTCCCAGCGCGGCCTCTTCGAGCTGTCGATCGACCTGCGGATGGAGATGGAGCGGCGCGAGCCGGGCCGGGGGCACGCGCGGGCGGCGCTCGAGATGAGCGAACGGGCCCGCGCCCGCAGCCTCCTGGAGCTGCTCCAGGAGGCGGGGACGGACGCCTTCGCGGGCATCGACCCGGAGCTGCGCGAGCGCGAGCGGTCGCTGCGCAACCGGTTGAACGCCAAGGCGACCTACCAGCTCGAGCTGCTGAGCGGCGCCTCCACCGCCGGGCAGCGGACGGCGGCGGAGCGCGAGCTCGCGGCGCTGCTCGCCGAGGTCGACCAGGTCGAGGCCGAGATCCGCCGCCGCAGCCCGCGCTACGCCGCGCTCACCCAGCCCCAGCCGTTGGACACCGCCGCGATCCAGCGGCTGCTCGACCCGGAGACCCTGCTCCTGGAGTACGCCCTGGGAGACGAGCGGAGCCACCTCTGGGCGGTGGACGCCGGCTCGGTCGCCGCCTTCGAGCTGCCCGGCCGGCAGGAGATCGAGCGCGCGGCGCGCGAGGTCTACCGGCAGCTCCGCACCCTGGACGTGCGGCCCACGCCGGAGGAGGCCGAGGCCGCCGCCGCGGCAAGCCGGGAGCTCTCCCGCATGCTCCTGGGGCCGGTCGCGGACCGCCTCGCCCATCTCCCCGGCGACCGGCGGCTGGTCGTCGTCGCCGACGGCGCGCTCCAGTACATCCCCTTCGCCGCCCTGCCTGTGCCGGGCGCGCCGGGAGCCGGAGAGCCCCTCCTGGTCCGCCACGAGGTAGTCCACCTGCCGTCCGCCTCGGTGCTCGCCGTGCAGCGCCGGGACCTCGCGGCGCGACCCGCCGCTCCGGGCGTCGTCGCGGTGCTGGCCGATCCGGTGTTCCAGGCCCGCGACCCGCGTTTCACGGCGGCCCCCGCATCGGCCCTCATCGCCGCGGCCGAGCGCGGCGCTCCGGCCGCGCCGCTCACGTTCGACCGGCTGCCGGCGACCCGGCGCGAGGCCGAGTCGATCGCCGCCCTCGCCCCCGCCGGCAAGGCGCTCACCGCCCTCGACTTCCGGGCGAGCCGCCGGACCGCGCTCTCGGGCGACCTCGGCCGCTACCGGATCGTCCACTTCGCGACGCACGGCGTGATCAACGCCGAGACCCCCGAGCTCTCGGGGCTGGTCCTGTCGCTGTTCGACGAGCGGGGGGAGCCCCAGGACGGCTTCCTCGGGCTGCGCGACATCTACGGCCTGGACCTCGGGGCCGACCTGGTCGTGCTCTCGGGCTGCGAGACGGCGCTCGGCCGCGAGGTGCGGGGGGAGGGGCTGGCGGGCCTCACCCGCGGCTTCATGTACGCCGGCGCGGCCCGGGTCATGGCCAGCCTCTGGCGCGTCGAGGACCGCGCGACCGCCGAGCTGATGACCCGCTTCTACCGCTCGCTGCTCGCCGACGGCCTGCGCCCCGCGGCGGCCCTGCGGGCGGCGCAGCTCGCGGTGCGCGCCGAACGGCGCTGGCGTGATCCGTACCACTGGGCGCCGTTCGTCCTCCAGGGGGACTGGAACTGATGGCGGACGAGCGCCCCCCAGAGCGTCCCGACGCCCGGGAAGAGGAGGCCGCGGCGGCGCTGGTCCGCCGCATCCGGGCCGGGGACGCGGCCGCCGAGAGCGAGATGGTCGAGCGCTATAGCCGCGGTCTCCTCTTCATGCTGCGGCGCCGGACGGGGGACCCCGCCCTGGCCGACGACCTCCACCAGGAGGCCTTCCGCATCGTCCTGCTGCGGCTGCGCGGCGAGGGGATCGGGCAGCCGGAGCGGCTCTCGGCCTTCATCCTGCAGACCGCAAAGAACCTGTTCCTCGGCGACTGGCGCAAGCGGACGCGGCGCGGCGAAGGGTACGACGTCGAGGAGGCGCCCGAGCCGGCCGACCCGGCCCCGGGGCAGCTCGACCGGGTGGTGCGCGAGGAGGAGGCGGGGCTGGTCCGGCGGCTGATCGGCGAGCTCGACACCGAGCGCGACCGGCAGATCCTGTTGCGTTTCTACGTCGCCGAGGAGGACAAGGAGCGGATCTGCGCCGACCTCGGCTTGTCCAGCCTGCACTTCAACCGCGTCCTCTTCCGCGCCCGGGAGCGCTTCAAAAAACTGCTGGGTGAGATGCCGGGCCGGGACGCGGCAGTATCTTCTGGAGGGGCCAGAGAGGCCCGAGACGGAGGGCGCGCGGCGCCCGGGTGAGAGACATGGACCATACCTACATCGACGAGCACCAGATCGCCGAGCGCTATGTGATCGGCTACCTGCTGCCGGACGAGGCGGAGCGCTTCGAGGAGCACTACCTCCACTGCGGCGAGTGCATGGACCGGCTGGAGGCCGCCGAGCGGCTGCACCGCGGGCTTCAGCGCGTCGCCGCCGAGGAGGTGGCGGTCCGGGCGGTCGTGGCGCGGGCCGGGCTCCTCGCCTGGCT
>JBKKAU010000518.1:0-8347 GCA_046714475.1 Thermoanaerobaculia bacterium | reverse complement strand
CGCCACCTCCTGGAAGAGGAGGGGGTGGTCTTCAAGGACGGCCGGCGGGTCGACCTGGATTGCTTCCTCTGGGATGGCGAGGAGCGGGCGCCGCGGCGAAGAAAACGGGCGCAATGAATTGCGCCCCTACAGGCGAGCTTCGGTTGTAGGGCGCGATTCATCGCGCCCTCTCTCCTCCCAGGTTCCAAAACCCGCCGTTTTTGTCACCACCCTTCGACTGACTCTGTCACCGCGGCTGCCTAATCTCTGGCTCCAGGACCGGAGACCCCGATCCAGGAGGGAGAGGAGCAGCCCATGTCGATCGTCATCGAGGACCTGACCAAGTTCTACGCCGGACATCCGGTGGTGAACCGCGTCTCGCTGGAGGTCGCCAACGGCGAGTTCTTCGTGCTGCTGGGGTCTTCCGGGAGCGGCAAGAGCACGCTGCTGCGCATGGTCGCCGGCCTGGCGGAGATCGACGGCGGCCGCATCCTGCTCCACGGCCGCGAGGTCTCCGACCTGCCGCCGGCCAAACGCGGCGTCGGCTTCGTGTTCCAGAACTACGCCCTGTTCCGCGGCATGTCGGTCGCCGAGAACGTCGAGTTCGGGCTCGACCTGCGCGGCGTAGCCAAGGCGGAGCGGCGGCGGCGCCGGGACGAGCTGCGCGAGATGGTGGGCCGCGCGGGGCTGGGCGGCCGCAGGCCGCGCCAGCTCTCCGGCGGCCAGCAGCAGCGGGTCGCCCTCGCCCGCGCCCTGGCGCACCAGCCCGAGGTGCTGCTGCTCGACGAGCCGTTCGGCGCCCTCGACGCCAAGGTACGCCTGGAGCTGCGGCGCACCGTCCGCGAGATCCAGCGCGAGCTCGGCATCACCGCGATCTTCGTCACCCACGACCAGGAGGAGGCGTTCGAGCTGGCCGACCGGCTGGGCGTGCTGAGCTTCGGGCGCCTGCTCGAGGTCGGGCCGCCCGAGGAGCTCTATCTCCGCCCCGAGACCGAGTTCGTCGCCACCTTCCTGGGGACGGCCAACCTGATGGTGGGGGAGTCCGGCACGGACGGCGTGCGGCTCGGGCCGGTACAGTTCCCGCTCACCACCCGCGTCGACGCCGCCGACGGCTCGCGCCGCGTCCAGGTGCTGTTCCGCCCCGAGGACGTGGCGGTCCGCGACTCGCCCGAAGACCTCTCCTGCCCGGCGCTGGGCGAGGGCGTGGTCGACCAGCGCTCCTTCGTCGGCTCCTACGAGCGCCTGCGCCTGCGGCTCGCGCCGCTGCCCGGCGTGCGCACCATCGCGCCGGCGGTGCCGTTCGGCAGCGACAGCATCTGGATCGAGGCGAGCCGCTCGCAGGATCAGGCCCGCCGTTTCCCACTGCACCCCGGCGACTCCACCTGGGTCGGCGTGCAGCGGGTCCACGCCCTGGTCCACCCCGGCATGCGGTTCCTGATGCTCACCGACGGCGCGTCGGCCTCGCGGGCGGCGCTGGCCTTCGGCGGCCAACTCGCCCGGCTGTCGCACGCGCGGGTGACCGTGCTGAGCTACGGCGCCCGCGACGAACAGGCGGACAAGCTCCTCCAGGAGGCGCGCGAGCAGCTGGGCAGCGGCCTCGCCGCCCTGGACACGCGCGCCACCTCCGACCCCGCCGCCGAGGCGACCGCTACGGAGACCTCGCGCCAGCCGGCCGAGCTGGTCGTGCTGGGCGTGCCGGGCGCGGCGAGCCGCGAAGGCCTGGGGCTCGCCGAGGGCGTGCTCGCGGCGGGCCACCACCACCTGCTTCTCGTCCCCAACCCTGCGACTGGCGCGGGTGTCCGCACCCCGACCCGCGTGCTGATCTGCGTCGCGGTCGGCGAGCCGGGCAAGGAGGACGTCGCCTTCGCCGGCCGGCTGACCCGCCACCTTGGCGCCGAGGCGACGGTGCTTACCGTGCTGCCCGAGGGGGCTCCTTCGGGCCCGGCTGAGCGTTTCATCACCAGCGGCGCTCGCACCCTGTGGCGCCTGGGCATCTCGGCCTCGACCCGCATCCGCCACGGCGGGGTGCGCGAGCAGATCCTCGCCGAACTGGCCGAAGGGAAGCACGACCTGCTGGTCGTGGGCGCGCCGCTGCCCGGCAAGACCGGCGAGGTATCGCTCGCCGGCTTGGTGGGCCGGCTGCTCCCCGACCTGGGCGAACGCCCGGTGCTGATCATCCGGTCGCCGGAGGCGGTGGTATGAGCCCCGGCACTGCAACGTCAAGGCGGAGACATCCATGATGAAACGTTTTCAGTGGTGGCTGTGCTGTGCCGGTCTGGTCCTATGGGCCGGCGCAGCCCTGGCTCAGGAACCAGCGGCAGAGCAGGAGGAGCCGCGGGAGCCGCAGACGGTCGAGGAGCGGTTGGACGACCTGGACCAGCAGCTGCGCGTGCTCGACCGCAAGGCGGAGCTCGAGAAGGAGCAGGCCGCCGAACGGGCGAAGACCACCGGCGCGGCGACCGCCAGCGCCCGGGACGGCTTCTCGCTGCGCTCGGCCGACAACGCCTTCCTGTTGCGGCTGCGCGGCTACGTGCAGTTCGACGGCCGCTTCTTCCAGGACGACGAGCAGCGGCCGGGGGTCGATACCTTCCTGCTGCGGCGCGTCCGGCCGATCCTCGAAGGCACCCTGTTCAAGAACTTCGACTTCCGCGTCATGCCCGACTTCGGCGGCGGCACGACCGTCCTCCAGGATGCTTACCTGGACGCCCGCGTCTCACCGCGGTTCCGCATCCGGGCGGGCAAGTACAAGCCGCCGGTCGGCCTGGAGCGCCTGCAGTCGGGGACCGACATCCTCTTCGTCGAGCGCGCCCTGCCGACCAACCTGGTGCCCAACCGCGACTTGGGGCTACAGCTCCACGGCGACCTGCCGGGCGGCGTCAACTACGCCGTCGGCCTCTTCAACGGCGTCCCGGACCTCGGCAGCGCCGACACCGACACCAACAGCGGCAAGGATGTCGCGGCCCGGGTTTTCTTCACGCCGTTCGCCGCCGGCAGCGGCGCGTTCAAGAACCTCGGTTTCGGCGTCGCGGCGTCCCAGGGCTCCCAGGAGGGGACCCCGACGGCGGCGGGCCTGCCGGCTTATCGCACGCCGGCCCAGCAGACCTTCTTCTCCTACCGCTCGGACGGCACCGCCGCCGGCACGACGGTGGCCGACGGCGACCGCACCCGGCTCTCCCCCCAGGGCTATTTCTACCGCGGGCCGTTCGGGCTGATGGCGGAGTACGTCCGCTCTTCGCACGAGGTGCGGCGCGGCGCCGTCGCCGAGGAGCTGGAGCACGACGCCTGGCAGGTCTCGACCTCCTGGGTGCTCGCGGGCGGGGGCGAGCCCTCCTACCGGGCCGTCAATCCTAAAAAACCTTTCGATCTGGAAGCCAACACCTGGGGCGCCTTCGAGATCGCCGCGCGCTACAGCGTGCTGGAGCTCGACGAGGCGACCTTCCCCCTGTTCGCCAACCCGGCGAGCGCCGCCCGCTCCGCCGAGGCCTGGGCGGTGGGCCTGAACTGGTACCTCAGCAGGAACCTACGGCTGTACCTCAACTATGAGCAGACCGAATTCGAAGGCGGCGCCGCCACCGGCGACCGCGAAGACGAAAAGATCCTTTTCAGCCGTTTCCAGATCTCGTTCTGAGCTGATTGACAGGAGTCACACACCATGCGACCGCGGAAGCTCTTTAGAACCCTTTTCATCCTGGCGCTGAGTCTCGCCCTGGCCGCCATGACCCGGATGGCCTACGCGGCGGACGTCACGCTGCTCAACGTCTCCTATGACCCGACCCGCGAGCTCTACCAGGACGTCAACGCCGCCTTCGCCAAACATTGGAAGGCGAAGACCGGCCAGACCGTCACCATCCAGCAGTCGCACGGCGGCTCGGGCAAACAGGCCCGGTCGGTGATCGACGGCCTGGAGGCGGACGTGGTGACGCTGGCGCTCGCCTACGACGTCGACGCCATCGCCAAGGCCGGCATGCTGCCCGGCAACTGGCAGACCCGGCTGCCCAACAACAGCTCGCCCTACACCTCGACCATCGTCTTCCTGGTGCGCAAGGGCAACCCCAAGAAGATCAAGGACTGGAACGACCTGGCGAAGCCTGGCGTCTCGGTCATCACCCCCAACCCCAAGACCTCGGGCGGGGCGCGCTGGAACTACCTGGCGGCCTGGGGCTACGCCCTGCGGCACAACGGCAACGACCCGGCCAAGGCCAAGGTTTTCGTCCAGCGCTTCTTCAAGAACGTGCCGATCCTGGACACCGGCGCCCGCGGTTCGACCGTCACCTTCGTCGAGCGCGGCATCGGCGACGTGCTGATCGCCTGGGAGAACGAGGCCCTGCTCGCCGTCCGCGAGATGGGCGACAAGGGGGAGTTCCAGATCATCGCGCCGTCGGTGAGCATCCTCGCCGAGCCGCCGGTCACGGTGGTCGACAAGGTGGCGAGGAAGAAGAAGACCGGGGCGGCCGCCAAGGCCTATCTGGAGTTCCTCTACACCCCCGAGGCCCAGGAGATCGCCGCCCGCAACTACTACCGGCCGCGCCGGCCGGACGTGGCGGCCAAGTACGCCAAGCAGTTCCCGCAGGTCCAGCTCTTCACCATCGACCAGGTGTTCGGCGGCTGGGCCAAGGCGCAGAAGGCCCACTTCGACGACGGCGGCGTCTTCGATCAGATCTACGGAGCGGGCCGCTAGGCCATGGTGAACGCGGCGGACCGGGAGAGCGAGGAACGGCGGAGCACGGGGCTCCCCGCGCCTCTGCCGCTGCCCGTGAGGCGGGGGGCCGGCCGCCGCCGGGGAGGCAGCGTCCTCCCCGGCTTCGGCCTCTCTCTCGGTTTCGCCCTGCTCTACCTGTCGCTGATCATCCTGATCCCGCTGTCGACGGTCTTCCTGAAGACCGCCACCCTCACCTGGGAGGTTTTCTGGCAGACCGTCACCGCGCCGCGCACGCTCGCCGCCTACCGGCTGAGCCTCTGGGCGGCGTTCGCCGCGGCGTCGATCAACGTCGTCTTCGGCGTGCTCGTCGCCTGGGTGCTCGAGCGCTATCCGTTCCCGGGCAAGCGGCTGGTCGACGCGCTGGTCGACCTGCCGTTCGCCCTTCCCACCGCGGTCGCGGGCATCGCGCTGTCGACGATCTACGCCGCCAACGGCTGGATCGGCACCTGGCTCGAGCCGCTCGGCATCAAGGTCGCCTACACCCCTCTCGGCGTGGTGGTGGCGCTCACCTTCATCGGCCTGCCGTTCGTGGTGCGGACGGTGCAGCCGGTGCTCGCCGACCTCGACCCCGAGGTGGAGGAGGCGGCGGCGACGCTCGGCGCCGGGCGGTTCCAGACCTTCCGCCGGGTCATCCTCCCCGAGTTGGTGCCGGCCGCCATCACCGGCTTCGTGCTCGCCTTCGCGCGCGCCCTCGGCGAGTACGGCTCGGTGATCTTCATCGCCGGCAACATGCCGATGCAGTCCGAGATCACGCCGCTGCTGATCATGATCAAGCTGGAGCAGTTCGACTACGCGGGCGCGACCGCGGTCGCCATGGTCTTCCTGCTCGCCTCGTTCTCCCTGCTGCTGCTCATCAACTTCCTCGCCTGGCGGCGCAACCGGCGCTTCGTGGCGACCGAGATGGAGGGGGCCTGATGCACGGCGCCGGCAACCGGTTGGGGACCGTCCAGACCAACGAGCCCAAGGGCGCCCGCTCCGGAGCGCTGACCGAGACGCGGCCCGTCCGCTGGCTCCTCCTGGGGATCGCGTTCGCCTTCCTCGGCTTCTTCCTGTTCGTCCCCATGGCGCTGGTCTTCTTCAAGGCCTTCGAAGACGGGATCGCCGCCTACTGGGCGGCGGTCAAGGACCCGATCACGCTCGCCGCGGTGCGCCTGACGCTGCTGGCCGCCGCCATCGCCGTGCCGCTCAACCTGCTCTTCGGCCTCGCCGCGGCCTGGGCCGTCACCAAGTTCCGATTCCGCGGCAAGCAGCTCCTGATCACCCTGATCGACCTGCCGTTCAGCGTCTCGCCGGTCATCTCGGGGATGATCTTCGTCCTGCTCTTCGGCGCCCAGGGCTTCCTGGGTCCCTGGGCCGCGGAGCACGACATCAAGGTCATCTTCGCGGTGCCTGGGATCGTGCTCGCCACGATCTTCGTCACCTCGCCCATGGTCGCCCGCGAGCTGATCCCGCTCATGCAGTCGCAGGGCAACGACGAGGAGGAGGCCGCGCTGACCCTGGGGGCCTCCGGCTGGCAGATGTTCCGCCGCGTCAGCCTGCCCAAGATCCGCTGGGGTCTGCTCTACGGCGTGGTGCTCTGCAACGCGCGGGCGATGGGCGAGTTCGGCGCCGTGTCGGTCGTCTCCGGCCATATCCGCGGGCTCACGAACACGCTGCCGCTGCACGTCGAGATCCTCTACAACGAGTACCAGTTCGCCGCCGCCTTCGCGGTCGCCTCGCTGCTCACCCTGCTCGCCCTGGTGACCCTGGGGATCAAGAGCGCGATCGAGTGGCGGACCAGCCGGTAGAACGCTCCCCTGTACACTTACGCTCGATGGAGCGCCTCAGCTTCCGTACCCTGTTGATCGGGCTGAACGCCGGGCTGATCCTGCTCGCGGTGCTCTCGGTGTTCGGCACCGGCACCGAGCTGATGGAGCGGCTGGCCGACGAGCAGGCGCTGGCGCGGATCGACCTTGCGGGGAGGAGCGCGCTCCAGGCGGTCGAGCGCTCGGCCGGCGACGTCCGTGCCTCGGCCCGGCTGCTCGGCGAACGCCCCACCGTGGGGCGTTTGCTGCGGCAGCGGGACGCCGCCGGGCTCACCGACTTCCTCGACAACTTCCGGCGCACCAGCCGGCTTTCGGCCTGCGCGATCCTGGTCGGCGGCCAGCCGTTCGCCGCCGCCGGTCCGGAGCTCTCCTGGGTCGAGGTCCTCCAGGGCGGGGAGTCGCGGACCGAGGCCGGAGTCATGGTCCTCGGCGGCTCCGCGCCGGTGGTCACGTTCCCCGGAGCCGTCGCGGTCACCGCGCTGACGCTCGATCCGGCCTTCACCCGCGGCATCGCGGCCCAGGTCGGCCTGCCGGTGGAGATCCTGCCGGCCGGCGAGGCCCTGGCGCGCTCCGACGACCCGCGGCTCGACCTGCGCGCCGAGGTGCTGGCGAGCGGCCGGCCGGCCTCCGGACGCCTGGACGACGCCGGCCTCTATCTCTCCGTGCGGCCTCTTCCCGCCGTCGCCAGAGAGGTGAAGACTCTGATCGAGACCTCGCTGCCCACGGCCGAGGTCGCCTCGTCGCTGGCCCGCCTGCAACGCACCTTGCTCCTGCTGTCGCTGCTGGTGGCGGCGCTGGCGACCCTCTCGGGTTTCCTGCTCAGCCGCTCGCTCACCCGGCCGGTCGGGGCGCTCACCGAGGCGGCCGCGCGCATCGGCCACGGCGACCTCGCGACGCCGATGCCGCGCACCGCGGGCGCCGAGATGGGCATGCTCGCCGCGGCCATGGAGGAGATGCGGCGCCGCCTGCTGCGGCTGACCTCCGAGCTGCGCCGCCGCCAAGCCGAAGGAGAGGCGATCCTCACCGGCGTCGTCGAAGGGGTCTACAGCGTCGACCGCGACCGCAACATCCGGTATCTGAACCCGCAGGCGGCGGCGCTCCTGGGCATCCATCCGGAAACGGCGGTCGGCCGTTTCTGCGGTGACGTGCTGCGGCCCGTCGGCCGCGACGGCGTGCGCCCCTGCGAGGAGCACTGCCCGATCCTCCACGCCCGCTTCCGCGGCGGCGCCAGCGCCATCGAGCAGTTGCAGCTCGCCGACGGCACCCGGCGCACCGTGGCCCTGACCAGCGCGCCGCCGACCGAGGACCGGCAGGTGCAGCTGCTGCGCGACGAGACCGACGTCGAGGCGGCGCGCCGGCTGCGCGACACGATCCTCGCCAACATCTCCCACGAGTTCAAGACGCCGCTGTCGGCGCAGCTCGCCTCGATCGAGCTGCTGCGCGAGCGCCTGTCGGAGAGGGGAGACTCCGACACCGGCGACCTCGTGCTGTCGTTGGAGCGCGGCAGCCTGCGCCTGTCGCAGCTCATCGACAACCTGCTCGAAAGCGTCCGCATCGAGGCGGGGCAGGACTCGATCCGCCGCCGTCCCGTGGCGCTGGACGAGGTGGTCGAGGAGGCGGTCGAGCTGACCGCGCCGTTGATCGCCCAACGCGGCCAGCGGATCGACCTCGACCTGCCGTACCCGCTGCCGGGGATCCGGGGGGACGCGCCGCGCCTCACCCAGGTGTTCGTGAACCTGCTCGCCAACGCCAACAAGTACGCCCCCGCCGGCTCGGTGATCCGCGTCGGCGGCGAGCTGGCCGACCGCGCCGTGGCGCTCTGGGTCGAGGACGAAGGCGCCGGCCTGCCTGAGGGCGAGCCCGA
>JBKKAU010000517.1:0-2585 GCA_046714475.1 Thermoanaerobaculia bacterium | reverse complement strand
GCGTGCGCGAGGCACAGGCCAGCACCTGCCGGCAGACGGTGGCGCGCGGCGGCGCGGCGGCCGGACCGGTGCCGGCGGCGAGCAGCTCGCGCCGCTCCTCGGCTGTGAGCAGAGGCAGATCCGAGAGTCGCGCGTCGGGCGCGGCCGTAGAGATCCCGTCGAGCAAGGCGGCGAAGTACCCCAGCACCCGGCGCGCCGCCGCGCCGTCGAAGCGGTTCCAGTGATAGGCGAGCCGCAGTTGCAGCCGCCCATCCTCGGGGGTGACGTAGCAGGTCAGCGGGTAGTGCGTCGACTCCTTGAGCCGCGAGTCGGTCATCCGGAAGCCGGTCGCGTCCCCCAGCCCGAGCGGGTCGACGGGGTAGTTCTGGAAGACCAGCAGGCTCTCGAAGAGCGGCGTGGGACGCGGCACCTCGCTCCAGGCCTGCACCTGCTCCAGCAGGCAGTGCTCGAACTCGCGCAGCTCGGTCTGGCCAGCCTGCAGCTCCCGGAGCCACGCCACCAGCTCGCGGCCGGAGGCGACTCGCACCCGCACCGGCAGGGCGTTGATGAACAGCCCCGCCATGCCGTCGATGCCGTCGACTTCGGCCGGACGGCCGGAGACCACGGCGCCGAAGGCGACGTCGTTCCCTCCGGCCAGCCGTGCCAGCAGCAGCCCCCAGGCCCCCTGGACCAGGGTGTTGAGCGTCAGCCCGTTCCGGCGCGCCAGCGCCTCCAGCGCCTCGGTGGCCCGCGGCGCGAGCTCCCGGCGCTCCTGTGTCGAGGCCCAGCCCGTCTCCTCTGTCCGCGAACCTGTGCCGTCGAACGGCAGCGGCGTCGGCGTCGCGAAACCGTCGAGCGCCCGGCGCCAGAAGGCCTCGGCGCGCGCCGGGTCCTGGCGCTGCAGCCAGGAGACGTAGCCGCGGTAGGGACGCGGCGGCTGGAGCTGCGGCGCGCGGCCCTGACGAAGAGCCGCGTAAAGCTCCATGGCCTCGGACAGCACCAGCGAGATCGACCAGCCGTCGAGGATCAGGTGGTGGAAGCTCCACACCAGCTTGTGGACCTCCCCGGCCCAGCGGATCATCGCGATCCGCATCAGCGGCGGCTTGCCGAGGTCGAAGCCTTGGGCGTGGTCGTCGCGCAGGAAGGCGCTCAGCCGCTCCTCCCGCTCCGCCTCCGGCAGACCGCTCCAGTCGAGCGATTGCCAGGGCAGCTCGGCGTCGCGGCGCACCACCTGGAGAGGCTGCTCGCGTCGTTCCCAGACGAACTGGGTGCGCAGCGCCGGATGGCGGCGGACGACCTCGCGCCAGGCCCGCTCCCAGAGGGCGGCGTCGAGCGGCCCCGCCAGCGTCGCCACCACCTGTTCGAAGTAGACCTCGGAGCGGTAGCCGGCGAGCAGCAGGACCATCAGCATGCCCTGCTGCGCCGGCGAAAGCGGATAGATGTCTTCGATGTTTTGCTGCTTGCTGCTCATTACGCCTTTCTCGCTTTACTCGAACGGCTCGGACAGTTCCGCCAGCAGGGCGTCGAGCGCCTCCTGGCTCAGACCGGCCTGCGGGAAATCCGACGGGGTGAAGCCGCCGCTCTGGGACGACCGGCAGTGCTGGATCAGGGCGCGAAGGCCCTGGAGGAGACGCTCGGCGAGGGCCTGCACGGTCTCGGCGCGGTGGACCCGGTCGTCCCAGGTCCAGTCGATCCGCAGCCGATCTCCGGAAAACACTGCGTCGACCTCGAGCAGATGGCGACGCGACGCGTCGGCCGGGCGGGCCGGCGCGAGCGCCGCGGCCTTCCAGGGGCTCGCGTCGATCCGTCCACGGAAGCGCAGCGCGACCTCGGGGAGGGAACGGGCTCCGGCGGCGCGGCGCAGCCGCTCCTTGGCCTCGCGCAACGAGTCCGCCGGATCGGTCGAGGCTTCGAGCTGCACGGGCGACAGGCCGCCGAGGCAGCCGACGGTGCCCGAGGCGTCTAGGTCGTCCAGCGCCATGCCCCGGCCCTCGACGTCGACTGCCAGGAGCCGCGAGCCGGTCCAGGGCGCGAAGGCCTCGGAGAGCGCCGCGAGCAGCACCTCCTCGACCGTGTTGCCATACCGTTGCGGCACCTCGTCGAGGAGCTGGCGGGCCTCCTCGCCCTCCAACCAGGTCGAGAAGGTGCGCGCGTCGCCGGCGTGCAGCTCCTGGAGGGCCGGGTTCTTGACGTCGATCGGCAGCCGCGGCAGCCGCGCCGCCACCCCGTCCGCCGGAACCGCGAGCGTCTCCACCGACTGCGACCGCTCGGCGAGAGCCGCGGCCCAGCGCCGGAACGAGGCGGTCTTCTCCGCCGTCTCGCCGCCCTCGCCATCCCCGCACAATGCCGCGAGGTCGGCGAGCAGCAGCGGCCAGGAGGCGCCGTCGACCGCCAGCGGATGGGCGGCGAGCAGCAGGAGGTCCGGGGCGCCCGGCTCCTGGAGCAGGGCGGCGCGCAGCAGCGGGCCGCCGGCGAGGTCGAGCTTGCCTCGGACCTCCTCCACCCTCTGCGCCAGGACCGCCCCGCGGTCCGGACCGGCCGGCAGCTCGAAGCGGTCGAGCGGTACTGCAACGGAGCAGGGCATGGCGAGCGACTGCCGCCAGGGG
>JBKKAU010000516.1:0-25505 GCA_046714475.1 Thermoanaerobaculia bacterium | reverse complement strand
GCTAGCGGCAGCACCGCGTAGCTCTACGGCCCGCGCGGCCGCCCCTTCCGCCCCACAAAACGCAGGCCCGGGGGAGGCGCCCGCCACGCGCCCCCCCCGGTACTTCGGTTGTCAAAGAACGTGGCAGGCGTCGACGCCTCACCTGCCGACCCTCTACCTCTTTATACGGATGAGCCGTGCTCGGCATCGCGGGCCTTTCTCGATTTGCCGAAATTTCGTCATCTTGAGCACCAGGAAGGCTCTTGCCCTAGTTCCGCGGCGGTTCCGACCGCGGTCCGCGCCCTCGCGACCGGGGTCGGGGACCTCGCGACCTCGGTCGGAACAGCTACGAAGGGAGCGGCGGCGCCTCGCCCGGAGGTCTGCGTCATCCGGGAAGAGACCTGCGCTGTTCCTGGAGGTCCGGCGCCTTCCGGACCCGGTTCTCCCCGGCCGCCTCTTCAGACGGAGATGGCAGCCCGGAGTCGGAGACTCCCGCATCCCGGTCTGAAAGGCTCGCCTCGCGGGCGCGGCCTCTCCGAGGCACCCCGGGGACTCGCCTGGCGAGGCGAGGCATGCCGGACCATCGAGCGGACGACTCCGACCTCTATATATAGCGTCGAGATCCGTGGGCCGGAAGCTCCGACCCAGGTCCGCAAGGCTCTGCTCCGGCTCATGGAGGAGCCGAGGCTCTTGTGACGCTGAGGCCCTCTCATACGTATACAGAGTAGGGGGCCGAAAACCCGGACGTCGCGGGTGGAGGCCCCCACTCGCTCTTTGACAACCGACGTACCGGGGGCGGCGCATGGCGGGCGTCTCCCCCGGCCCTCCTTTTTTTCAGACCCCGCGGGGCCTTGGGAGGTGGTGTGCCCGGCGGGCCGATCCAGTTCTGGGTCCGCCGGAACTCCCCTGGCGTGGCCCGGTCCCCCCTCACCCCGACCATCAGCCGCTGATGGATCTCCCGGACCAGCCGCAGCGAGAGCGGCAGGTCGTGCAGGCGGGCGAGGCCGTACTCTGCCTCCTAGAGCTTCGAAAGAAATCGCCCTCATTCTTTCAAAGCTCGGGAAACTTTGAAAGCCAGCTTTCAAAGCTCGGCTACCCTATAGCCCATGGACACCACCGACCTACCGCCGGGCTGGAGCGAGGGCGACAGCCAGTACTTCATCGACCACGGCCGCTTTTTCGTGCCGGACCGCGAGGAGCAGATCGAGACGCTGTGCGACCTCGTCCCCGCCGCCGGCGAGACGTGCCACCTG
The DNA here is from genome assembly GCA_046714475.1 of Thermoanaerobaculia bacterium. Lineage (GTDB taxonomy): Bacteria > Acidobacteriota > Thermoanaerobaculia > Multivoradales > UBA5704 > DASPJI01. The sequence goes on along the minus strand of JBKKAU010000516.1, from coordinate 24,273 downwards.
ATCGACCTCTGCTGTGGCGAGGGGCTCCTCGCCCGGGCGCTGCTCGACCGCTTCCCCAATTGCCGGGTCACCGGCTATGACCTCTCCCCCACGATGCTCGACCGGGCCCGGACCGCCGTCGCGGCGCACGCCGACCGCTTCGAGGGACGGCTGTTCGACCTCGCCGACGACTCCTGGCGCAGCTTCCAGAAGCCGCCGCACGCGGTGCTCAGCTCGCTCGCCGTCCATCACCTCGACCCCGACGGCAAGCGCAAGCTCTTCCGCGACATGGCGCGCGAGCTCGCCCCCAGGGGAGCGCTGCTGCTCGCCGACCTGATCCAGCCGGCGAGCCGGCAGGGACGGGCGGTGGCCGCCAAGGCGTGGGACGAGTCCGTACGCCGCCGCGCGCGGGAGCTGGCCGGCCATCTCGAACCCTGGGAGACCTTCCGCCGTGACCGCTGGAACCTCTACGCCGACCCCGATCCGGACCCGATCGACCGGCCCTCGCCGCTGCTCGACCAGCTCCGCTGGCTCGAAGAGGCGGAGCTGACCGGCGTCGACGTCTTCTGGATGAAGGCCGGACACGCGATCTTCGGCGGCTTCCGGCCGGGCTGATCCCGAGCTGGTCCCGGAATTGCACAGGGGCTGGAGGCGTGAAGCACATCGTGATCCACCCCGAGCTCATGGCGCCCCTCCGCTCCCTGCCGCACCAGCACCTGGCGCAGGTCCGTCCGACCCATCTGGGCATCTCGCCGCGCGCCGGCGACAAGGTCCGCCGGAAGGCGACTCCCGGCCTGGGCTACGGCAGCCTGGAACGGGCTAAATTTCCTCTTGACAGGCCGCCACACTCCGCTATCTTTAGCAGGTGGACGTGAACGTGGCCCCCGACCAACCTCCCAGTAGATCTGACAGCGTGGTCTCCGCGGCTGTCCGGCGCTCGTCGCCGGTCAGAGTCGTCGATTCTCGTCACAACCTCCCCTACCGCGGCGTGGGTATCCCTACCCTCTCTTCCCTGCGCCGCCTTGTGCTAGCGAACTAGCCAGCCATGCTCGTGCGGCCCCGAGGGGCTTTCCAACCGGTTCCTGAGACCGGGTGGGTCGTCGGCTTTGAAACGCACCTCCACGCGGCCGGTGCGCCGTCTCTCCCAACCGCCCTACCCCTTCTTCCCGGAGGAGTCCAGAGATGAAACAGGAGGCGTTCGCCTCGGTGGTTGCAGAAACCGCCCGCCGCGACGAGATCTGCTCGCTTTTCGGCGAGAGCTACGACCCGGAACGCTGGAACGACTGGCGCTGGCAGATGCGCCGCCGCCTCACCAGGCTCGAGCACTTCGAGAAGCTGTTCCGGCTCACCGACGTGGAACGGCGCGGCCTGCTCCTCGCCAGCGAGAAGTTCTCCGTGGCGATCACGCCGCACTTCGCGACGCTGATCGACCCGGAAGACCCTCACTGCCCGATCCGCCGCCAGGTCGTGCCGCGCGACGAGGAGCTGGTAGTGAGCCCCGGCGACATGACCGACCCCTGCGGCGAGGACGGGTCGAGCGTGGTCGATGGGCTGGTGCACCGCTACCCGGACCGCGTGCTCTTCCTGGCGCTCGACACCTGCGCCTCCTACTGCCGCTACTGCACCCGCAGCCGGCTGGTCAGCCAGGGCGAGCTCGAGCCGCTCGGCCGCCGCGTCGAGGCGGCCCTCGCCTATCTCACCGAGCACACCGAGGTGCGCGACGTCCTGCTGTCGGGCGGCGACCCGCTGCTGATGTCGGACGCCACGCTCGACAACCTCCTGGGGCGGCTGCGGGCGATCCCGCACCTCGAATTCCTGCGCATCGGCACCCGCATCCCCAGCTTTCTGCCGCAGCGCATCACGTCGGAGCTGGTGCGGGTGCTGCGCAAGCACCGGGTCTGGCTCTCGGTCCACTTCTGCCATGTCCGCGAGCTCACCCCCGAGGTGGCCGAGGCCTGCGACCGGCTGGCCGACGGCGGCATCCCCCTGGGCTGCCAGACCGTGCTGCTCAAGGGGGTCAACGACTCGGTCGAGGCGCTGCGCGACCTCTTCCATGGGTTGCTCAGGGTGCGGGTCAAGCCGTACTACCTCTACCAGACCGACCCGGTGCTCGGCACCGGCCACCTGCGCACCCCGATCAGCAAAGGGCTGGAGCTGATGGCGGAGCTGCGGGGCCACACGACCGGCTACGCGGTGCCCACCTTCATGGTCGACGCGCCCGGCGGCGGCGGCAAGATCCCGATTCAGCCCGAGACGATCGTCGGGTACGAGGACGGGGTCTGGACGCTGCGCAACTGGGCGGGCCGGACCTTCCAGTACGTCGATCCGGCAGGCGCGGCGGGCGCCGAGGGATCAGGATGAGGCCGCTGCGTATCGCGCTCTGCTACGACCTCAAGGCGGACTACCTGGCGGCGGGGTTCAGCCCCGAAGAGGTCATGGAGTTCGACGACGAGGACACGATCGCCGAGATCGCGGGGGCGCTCCGCGGTCTCGGCCACGACCTCGAACGCGTGGGGCGGGGCACCGAGCTCGCCCGGCGCCTCGCCCTGGGCGAGCGCTGGGACCTGGTCTTCAACTTCGCCGAGGGGGTGCGCGGGCGCTCGCGCGAGGCGCAGGTGCCGGCGCTCTGCGAGCTGTTCGACCAGCCCTACACCTTCTCGGACCCGCTGACCTGCGCGGTGACGCTCGACAAGCCGCTCGCCAAGCGGGTGGTGCGCGACCACGGCCTGCCGACGGCGCCGTTCGCGGTGGTCGAGCGGCCCGAGGAGGCGGCGGACGTGCCGCTCGAGCCGCCGCTCTTCGTCAAGCCCGCCGCCGAGGGGAGCTCCAAGGGGGTGACCGCGCGTTCGCGCGTGCCGAGCCGCGGCGAGCTCTCCGGCGCCTGCGCCGAGCTGCTCCAGGCCTTCGGCCAGGCGGTGCTGGTCGAGAGCTATCTCCCTGGACGCGAGATGACGGTCGGCATCCTCGGCAACGGCGCCGAGGCCCGCGTCGTCGGCGTCATGGAGGTGGTGTTCCTGGCCGGCACCGACACCGAGTACACGGCGCTCAACAAGGCCGAGTACGAGGCGCGCATCCGCTACCGCCTGCTCGACGGAGAGCCACTCGTCGAACGCGCCCGGCAGGTCGCCCTCGGCGCCTACCACGCGCTCTCCTGCCGCGACGCCGCCCGGATCGACCTGCGCTGCGACGCCGCCGGCGAGCCCTGCTTCCTGGAGGTCAACCCGCTCCCCGGCCTCCACCCCATCCGGTCGGACCTGCCGATCCTCTCCCGCCTCTCCGGGCTCGACTACCCCGGGCTGCTCGCCGGTATCGTCGACGCCGCCGCGCGCCGGCAGGGTCTCTGGGATTGATCTCTCTGCTGGGATTGATCCGCCGCGTCGTCATCCTTCACAACCCGGTCGAAGAGGGGGCGGACCCGTCCACCTCGGACGTCCTGGAGCAGGTCGGGATGGTGGAGTCGGGGCTGGCGGCGCTCGGCATCCCGTCCACCCGCCTGGCGGTGGCCGGAGGGCGGGCCTGGGAGGGGCTCTCCCCGTCGGCCGGATCGGCCGGATCGCTCGCCACGGTCGTTTTCAACTTGGTGGAGGCGCCGCCGGGAGCCTCTCACCTCCATTCCGACAACGCCGCGGTCCTGGACCTGCTGGGGGTCCCGTTCACCGGCTCCTCCGCCGCGGCGCTGCGGATCACCACCGACAAGATCGCCGCCCGGGCGCTGCTCGCGGCCGAAGGGCTGCCGGTCCCCCCCGGCGGCCGGCTCGACCCGGTCGATCCGGCGGTGCTCGACCGCGTGCCGCCCCCGTGGATCCTGAAACCCGCTTGGGAGGACGCCTCGGTCGGCCTGGAGGGGGACCCGGTCTGCGCCACGCGCGAGGCCGCGCTGGAGCGCGCCGCGCACCTGGCCGCCCGCTTCCCCGGGCAGCCGGTGCTGGCCGAGCGCTTCCTCCCGGGTCGCGAATTCAACGTCTCCTTATTAGAAGATCGCTTTTTAGAAGACGCCGGCGTCCAGGCGCTGCCGGTCGGCGAGATCGTCTTCGAGAACTTTCCGGAGGGCATGCCGCGCGTCGTCGGGTACGAGGCGAAGTGGCAGGAGGGCTCGTTCGAGTGCGAGCACACGGTGCCGTGCTTCCCATGCGCCCCCGAGGACGCCGGATTGCTCGAACGGGTGCAAGGCCTCGCCCTCGCCGCCTGGCGGGTCTGCGGCCTCGCCGGCTATGCCCGGGTCGACCTGCGGCTGGACGAGGCGGGCGAGCCCTGCATCCTGGAGGTGAACGGCAACCCCTGCATCTCCTCCGACTCCGGCTTCCTGCGGGCCGCCCGCCAAGCCGGCCTTCAGGAAGAGGATGTGGTGCGGCGCATCCTGGAGGCGGCGCTGCGCGGGCGCCGCCGGCAAGGAACCCCCGAGCCCCCGCCGGCCCGCCCCGCCCCCCGGACCGGGGTGGCGGTCCGCCGCGGGCTCGACCCGGCCGACCGGGCGCCGCTCGAAGAGCTGATCCGGGCGACCGGCTTCTTCAAAGCCAAAGAGGTCGACATCGCACTGGAGCTGGTGGACGACCGTCTCTCCGAGGGCGAGGCCAGCCACTACCGCTTCCTGGTGGGGGAGGTCGAAGGCCGGGTCGCCGGCTACGCCTGCTGGGGTCCGATCCCGGGGACGACCGCCTCGGCCGACCTCTATTGGATCGTGGTCCACCCCGGGCACCAGGAGAGGGGGGCCGGCGCCGCCCTGCTCGCCGCGGCCGAGGCCTGGATGGCCGAGACCGGCCGCACGCGCGTCTACGTCGAGACCTCGACCCGCGCCCAGTACGCGCCCACCCGCGCCTTCTACCTCGCCTGCGGCTACGGGGTCGCCGCCGGGCTCCCCGATTTCTACGCCCCGGGCGACGGCAAGGCGCTGTTCCTCAAGGTTCTTGCTCCCTGAACAAATTCCGTCTAGGCTATCCGGCTCTGAGGCGAAACCCGGGACGAAAGAGATGGAGCAGCACCTTCGTGACACCTCGGCCGTGGTGTGGAATTGGCGCGCGGCCGGTAAAGACCTCGGCGCGGACCCGGCGCGGGAGGCGGCCGCCGCCCGCCGGCGGGGTCTCATCGGCCTGATCGTCGGGCTGGTCGCCGCCACCCTGCTCTTCTTCTGGAAGCCGGTCGTGGCCGCTGTCGTCGCCGCGATCTCGCTGACCCTCGCCCTGATCGCCTTCGCCGCGCCGCTCACCCTTCATAAGAAGGTGACCCGGGCGCTCGACGCCTTCGCCCGCGGCGTCGGCATGACGGTCACCTGGGTGCTGATGACGCTGCTCTACTACGTCCTTTTCCTGCCGGTGGGACTCCTCCTCCGCGCCCGTCGCCGGCTGGGGATCACCCGCACGCCCGATCCGGCCCTGGCCACCTACTGGAAGCCGATGCTCCGCGACAAGAGCGCGGAGTCGTACCGCAAGCAGTTCTGACGTGAAGCTCCTCGGCATCAGCTGCTACTACCACGACTCGGCCGCCTGTCTGATCGACGGCGGCCGGATCGTCGCCGCCGCGCAGGAGGAGCGCTTCACGCGCAAGAAGCACGACGCCGGGTTCCCCCTCCACGCCGTGCGCTACTGCCTGGCCGAGGGAGGGGTGGGCCCCGGCGGTGACCGCCTGGACGGCGTGGTCTTCTACGACAAGCCGCTGCTCAAGTTCCACCGCATCCTGGAGACCTACCTCGCGGTGGTGCCCAAGGGGCTGCGCTCCTACGTCATGGCGGTGCCGCTCTGGCTGCGCGAGAAGCTCTGGATCCCGCCGCAGATCGAGGAGGCGCTGGAGCGCTGCGGCGTCCAGAGCGGCTACGACATCTACTTCAGCGACCACCACGAGTCGCACGCGGCGAGCGCCTTCTACCCCTCGCCTTTCGAGGAGGCCGCGGTCCTGACGCTCGACGGCGTCGGCGAGTGGGCGACGACGACGATCGGCGTCGGCGAAGGCGGGAAGCTCAGCATCCTGCGCGAGATCGACTTCCCGCACTCGCTCGGCCTGCTCTACTCGGCCTTCACCTACTTCACCGGCTTCAAGGTCAACTCCGGCGAGTATAAGCTGATGGGGCTCGCCCCCTACGGCGCCGGCCGCTACACCGACCTCATCAAGCGCGAGCTGGTCGACATCCGCGACGACGGCTCGTTCCGCCTGAACATGGACTACTTCGGCTACCTGGACGGCCTGGAGATGACCAACGGCCGGTTCGCCGAGCTGTTCGGCGGGCCGCCGCGCCCGCCGGAGTCGCCCACGACCCGGCGCGAGACCGACCTCGCGAAGTCGATCCAGGAGGTCACCGAGGAGATTGTCCTCAAGCTGGCGCGCCACGCCCGCGAGATCACCGGCAAGCGCCACCTCTGCATGGCCGGCGGCGTGGCGCTCAACTGCGTCGCCAACGGCGTGCTGCTGCGCGCCGGGGTCTTCGACGACCTCTGGATCCAGCCGGCGGCGGGCGACGCCGGCGGCGCGCTCGGGGCGCCGCTCGCCGTCTGGCACAATGCCCTGGGGAAGCCGCGCACGGTCGTGCCCGGCCGCGACTCGATGCGCGGCGCGCTGCTCGGCCCGGAGTTCCCGACCGCGGCGATCCGCGACTACCTGGACGCCCAGGGCTACCCCTACGAGGAGGTGGCCGAGGCGGACTGGGCGCCGCGCATCGCCCGCCTGATCGCCGAGGAGAACGTCATCGGCCTCTGCCACGGCCGGATGGAGTTCGGGCCGCGGGCGCTCGGCGGCCGTTCCATCGTCGGCGACGCGCGCTCGCCGCGCATGCAGTCGATCATGAACCTCAAGATCAAGTACCGGGAGAGCTTCCGGCCGTTCGCGCCGAGCGTGCTCGAGGATCGGGTGTCCGACTACTTCGAGCTCGACCGTCCGTCCCCCTATATGCTGCTGGTGGCCGACGTGGTCGAGCGGCGGCGCATCCCTAAAAAGGGGGACGAGGCCGACCTGCCGCTGGTCGAGTGGGTCAACCGCCCGCGCTCCGACGTGCCGGCGATCACCCACGTCGACTATTCGGCCCGTATCCAGACGGTCAGCCGCGAGGACAGCCCGCGGTACCATGCGCTGATCTCGGAGTTCGAGAAGCTGACCGGCTACGGCGTCATCGTCAACACCAGCTTCAACGTCCGCGGCGAGCCGATCGTCTGCACCCCCGAGGACGCCTACCGCTGCTTCATGCGGACCGAGATGGACTACCTGGTCCTCGGGCCGTTCCTGCTGGACAAGAAGGCCCAGCCCCAGAGCGAGGAGAAGGGCGACTGGCGGCAGGAGTTCCAGCTCGACTAGAAGGAGATTCCGATGCGCAGGTTCCGTTATCTCGGCTCCATGTTCGGCGAGATCCTCCAGTTCGCGCGCCAGAACAAGGTCTATTGGATCGTGCCGTTCGTGCTGATCCTGGCCCTGGTGATCCTGCTGGTGGTGACCAGCCAGACCGCCGCGCCGTTCATCTACACGCTGTTCTAGCGGCGACACGCGTACAATAGCCAGATGCGTCGCTTCAAACCGGTCCACGGAGTCTTCGTCGTCCTGGTCTTCGTCGGCGCCATCCTGGCGGCCGAGCTGGTGCTGGACGGCCGGCTCGGCGCCCGCTACGAGCGCGTCTCGCCGGCGGCCGACGGCCTGGTGCGGATCGGCCTCGACGGCCTCCAGCCGCGGCAGGTGCGGTTCTACCGCTTCCTGAACGCCGGCAACCAGGAGGTCAAGTTCTTCGTCGGCAGAGACCCGGGGGGGCAGGTGCAGGTCGGCTTCGACGCCAGCGAGAACCACGCCGCCACCGGCCGGGGCTTCAACCACGAGGGCGAGTGGATGGTCGACAACAAGTGCGGCACGGCGGTGCGGCTCGCCGAAGTGAACGGGGGCGGGGGAGGGTGCCGGCCGGTGCCGCTCACCCACCGGATCCGGGGCGACGAGCTGGTGCTGGCCGAGGACGACATCCTGCGCGGCTGGCGGCTGTTCCGCTAGGGCCTTTGGGCGCGTGCGCTTTCGGCTCCGGAAAACCTTCGTGAAATCAGCGTTTTGACGGCCCGCCCCTCAGTGTTGTATCGTCCCGCCGTCCGGAAAGGAAAGCCATGAGCGGAGCCGACTTCGTGCTCTACGAAGAGGAGTTCAAGCACCTGGAAGAGGCTCTGCGCCGCTTGCGCCAGGAGGCGAACGCCCGCGCCGTCTTCTTGATCGACAAGAACGGCCAGCAGATCGCCTCGGCGGGAGAGATCGAGCAGTTCGACACCACGTCGCTGGCCTCGCTCACGGCGGGCAACGTGGCGGCGACCGACGGCCTCGCCAAGCTGATCGGCGAGCGCGAGTTCTCGGTGCTGTTCCACGAAGGCCAGCAGGATCACATCCACATCTCGATCGTCGCCAAGCGGGCGATCCTGGTGGTCATCTTTGACGACCGCTCCTCTCTGGGCCTGGTGCGGCTGCGGGTCAAGCGCGCCAGCGTGGATCTCGAGAAAATCTTCGAAGTCATGGTGCAGAAGGCCGAAAGGGGAGCCCAGGGCCCGGCCCACGCGAGCCCCTTCTCCGAGATCACCGACGACGACATCGACGCGCTCTTCGGAGAGTAGGCGGGCGCGGGCACGGCTTGACGGCTTTCGCGGTGGCGTCCGACCCCGCCGGGCCACGGTGACGAGCGAGGCATCCAGATGACTTTCATCAACTACGCCAGCAAAGAGATCAACTGCAAGATCGTCTATTACGGTCCGGGTCTCTGCGGCAAGACGACCAACCTGCAGTACATCTACAACAAGACCGCGCCCGAGTCGAAGGGCAAGATGATCTCGCTCGCGACCGAGGCGGACCGCACGCTCTTCTTCGACTTCCTGCCGCTCGACCTCGGCAGCATCCGCGGCTTCACCACCCGTTTCCACCTCTATACCGTCCCCGGCCAGGTCTTCTACGACGCCAGCCGCAAGCTGATCCTCAAAGGGGTCGACGGCGTGGTCTTCGTGGCCGACAGCCAGGAGGCGCGGATGGAGGCCAACGTCGAGTCGATCCGCAACCTGGAACAGAACCTGAAAGAGCACGGCTTCGACCTGTCCTCGATCCCGTACGCCCTGCAGTTCAACAAACGGGACCTGCCGAGCGTAGTACCGGTCGAAGAGATGTACCGTATGCTCAATTACAAGCGGGAACCGACCTTCGAGGCGGTCGCGACGACAGGGGTCGGCGTCTTCGACACCCTTAAGTCGGTCGCCAAGCAGATCCTGATCGAGCTCAGAAAGCGTTAGGAAAGAGAGGGCCATGGCAAAACGTCGCCAACCGCCAGAGAAACCGCAGACGCCGCAGACGCCGCAGACGCCGGAGAAATCAAAAGGCACCGCCCACAAGCCCCCCTTCGTCCCGCGGACTGCGGCGCAGGTGAAGGCCACGGGCTCGGTGCTCGACACCTTCGCCGAGGCGCTCGCCGCCCTGAACGGCAAGGACTGGGCGCGGGCCACCACCCTGTTCCAGGCGGTCATCCAGGAGGACGACCTCCCCGAGATCACCGGACGCGCCCGCCAGTTCCTCGCCGTCGCGCAGCAGAAGGCGCAGCCCGCGGCCCAGGGGACCGGCGACCAGGACCCGTACCTGCAGGCCGTCGTCGCGAAGAACCGCGGCGACCTCGAGCGCGCCCTGGAGATCGCGAAACAGGGCGACAAGGGCGGCAAGGACGAGCGCTTCGCCTACCTCGTCGCCTCGATCCACGCGCTCGAGAACCGGACGGAAGAGGCGGCGGAGGCGCTGTCCCGGGCGGTCGAGCTGAACTCCAAGAACCGCATCCATGCCTTCCACGACGCCGACTTCACCGGGCTCCGCAACCACCGCGACTACCGCCACCTCTTCGGGCTCTCCTGAGACGGTGCGCCCCGCGGGCGGCCCCGACCTCGTCGTCGTCGGCGGCGGGACCGGCCTCTCCGTGCTGCTCCGTGGCCTCAAGCGCCACGCCGGCACCGAGCGCCTCGGGACGCTCACCGGCGTCGTCACGGTCACCGACGACGGCGGCTCCTCCGGCCGCCTGCGCCGCGAGTTCGGCGTCCTCCCCCCGGGCGACATCCGCAACTGCATCGTCGCCCTGGCCGACGACGAGGACCTGCTCGCCCGCCTCTTCCAATACCGCTTCCCCAACGGCGGCGGCCTCCTCGGCCACTCGTTCGGCAACCTGTTCCTGACCGCGCTCACCGGCATCACCGGCGACTTCCACCAGGCGATCCTCACCGCCGAGCAGGTGCTGTCGGTGCGCGGCAAGATCTTCCCGGCGACGCTCCACGACGTGCGGCTGCGCGCCCGCGGCGTCTCCGGAACGGTCTACGAAGGGGAGTCGGAGGTCGGGCTCTCGGGGGAGGAGATCGCCGCCATCGAGCTCGACCCGGCGACTCCGCCGGCGTTTTCGCCGGCCGTCGCGGCCATCGAGCGGGCCGGCGTCATCCTTCTCGGCCCGGGCTCGCTCTACACCTCGATCCTGCCCAACCTGCTGATCACCGGCATCCGGCAGGCGGTGGCCAAGAGCCGCGCCCCGGTGATCCTGCCCTTGAACCTGATGACCCAGCCGGGCGAGACCGACCGCATGATGGCCGTCGACCACCTCCGCGCCCTGGAGCGCCACGCCGGCCCCGGCATCGTCCGGATGGTGCTCGCCAACTCGACGCCGATCCCGCCCCACCTGCTCGGCCACTACGCCGAGACCGGGTCCGAGCCGGTCGCCCTGCAGCGCGAAGAGCTCGAACGCATGGGGGTGGAGGTGGTCGAGGCCGACCTGCTCGCCGAAGGCGACCTGATCCGCCACGACTCGGACAAGCTCGCCCGGGCGGTGCTCGACTGCTACGAGGGCCGGGGCGTCTGCCGCGAGGCGGGCGTCACCCTCTGAACATGCCCCGGATGCCCCAGAGCGGCCGGCCGCGCGTCGCCGTCCTCCTCGCCGCCGGCAAGGGGACGCGGATGCGCTCCTCGCTCCCCAAGGTGCTCCACCGCGCCGCCGGCCGGCCGCTCCTCCAGTGGGCGATCGACGCCGCCCGCGCCGCCGGCTGCGAGCGCATCCTCGTCGTCGTCGGCCACGGCGCCGAGCAAGTGCGCGAAGAGGTCACCGGCGACGACCTCGGCTGGGTGCTCCAGGCCGAGCAGCGCGGCACCGGCCACGCCCTGGCGCAGGCGGAAGCGGAGATCCCAGGCGAAGCACTCGTGCTCGTCCTCTCCGGCGACGTCCCCCTGGTCACCCCGGCCACCCTGGAGCGGCTAGCCCAGGCGGCGGAGGCCGCGGAGGCCGGCTGGGGGGCCATGGCGGTCGCCGATTTCGACCAGCCCGGCTCGCTCGGCCGCGTGATCGGCGAGGGCGGCAAGCTGCGGCGGATCGTCGAGGCGGCGGACGCCACCCCCGAGCAGCTCGCCATCCGCAGCATCAACGCCGGCATCTACGCCCTGCCCGCGCCCGACGTCTTCGACGACCTGCGCCGGATCACCACCGACAACGCCCAAGGAGAGCTCTACCTGACCGACGCGGTGACCCTGGCGGCGGCCGAAGGGCGTCCCGTCGCCCTGGTGACATTGCCCGATCCGGCCGAGGCGCTAGGAGTCAACAACCGGGTCGAGCTCGCCCTCGTCCATCGCCGGCTGATCGACCGCCACCTCGAAGCCCTGATGGTCTCCGGCGTGACCGTGCTCGAGCCCGCGCGCACCGTCGTCGAGCCGGGGGTGAGCGTCGGGCCGGACACGGTGATCCATCCCGGCGTATCCCTCCTGGGCCGCACCGAGGTCGGCTCCGGGTGTACGCTCCACCAGGGCGCCTGGCTGCGCGACACGCGGGTCGGCGACGGCGTCGGCATCGAGCCGTACAGCGTCCTCGACGGCGCCGAGGTCGGGGACCTCTGCCGGGTCGGACCGTTTGCCCGGCTGCGCCCGGCATCCCGTTTGCTGAAGCGGGCCAGGGTCGGCAACTTCGTCGAGGTGAAAAACTCCCGGCTGGGCGAGGGGAGCAAGGTCAACCACCTCTCGTACGTCGGGGACGCCACCGTCGGCGAAGGGGCCAACGTCGGCGCGGGCGTCGTCACCTGCAACTACGACGGCACCCGCAAGCATCCGACCGAGATCGGCCGCGGCGCCTTCATCGGCAGCGACACCATGCTGGTGGCGCCGGTGAAAGTGGGGGACGGAGCCTCCACCGCCGCCGGCTCGGTCATCACCAAAGACGTGCCGGACGGCGCGCTGGCCGTGGGCCGGGCCCGGCAGAAGAACCTGGAGGGATGGGCCGGCGGGCTGCGCGCCCGGCGGGAGACCCCTCCTGAGGAAAGCTGAAAACCATGTGCGGAATCGTGGGCTACGTGGGCAGTCGTGAGGTGGTGCCGCTTCTGATGGACGGCCTGCGGCGGCTGGAGTACCGGGGCTACGACTCGGCGGGCGTGGTGGCGGTCCAGGACGGCGAGTTCCAGACCATGAAGGCCGAGGGCAAGCTCGACCGCCTCAGGGAGAAGCTGGAGAAACAGCCGCTGGCCGGCCACTATGGCCTCGGCCACACCCGCTGGGCCACGCACGGCCCGCCGAGCGAGCGCAACGCCCACCCCATGGTCGACTCACGGCGGCGGTTGGCGCTGATCCACAACGGCATCATCGAGAATTTCCTGCCGTTGAAGCGCCGGCTGATGGCCGAGGGCTGGACCTTCAACTCGGACACCGACACCGAGGTGGTGGCGAACCTGATCTCGTCCTACCTCGACGGCGGCGACCTCCGGACCGCGGTGGCCCGCGCCATGCGCGAGGTCGAAGGGATGTACGCCTTCGCCGTGGTGACCACCGAAGGCGCCGACGGCGATGCCAACGGCCAGGAGATCGTGGCCGCCCGCCAGGGGCCGCCGCTGGTCATCGGCCTCGCCGACGGCGAGCAGTTCCTCGCCTCGGACCCGTCGGCGCTGCTCGTCCATACCAGGAACGTCATCTTCCTGGAGAACGGCGACCTGGCGCGGCTGACGCCGGCGAAGGTCGAGGTCTGGGACCGCGAAGGCAAGCCGGTCGAACGGCCGGTCCAGCGCCTCAACTGGGACCCGATCCAGACCGAAAAGGGCGGCTACAAGCACTTCATGCTCAAAGAAATCCACGAGCAGGCCCAGGCGGTGCAGGACACCTTCGCCGGGCGCGTGGACTTCGAGAACGCCCGCATCCTCTTCGACTCCATCCGGCTCCCCGAGGAGCAGCTCGCCAAGGTCGAGCGCCTGCACATCCTCGCCTGCGGCACCTCCTGGCACGCCGGGCTGATCGGCAAGTTCCTGATCGAGACCATCGCCCGTCTGCCCGTCGAGGTCGACTATGGCTCCGAGTACCGCTACCGCGACCCGATCATCAGCGACCGGGTGCTGGCGGTCGGCATCTCGCAGTCCGGCGAGACCGCGGACACGCTGTCGGCCATGGAGGCGGCGCACGAGCGCGGCGCCCACCTCTTCACGGTCTGCAACGTGCTCGGCAGCCAGGCGACCCGCGTCAGCGAGGGGGTGATCTACACCAATGCCGGGCCGGAGATCGGCGTCGCCTCGACCAAGGCGTTCACCACCCAGCTCGTGGCGCTCTACCTGCTCGCCCTCTACCTGCGGCAGGTGCGCGAAGGCGGCTTCGACCGCCGGCTGCTGGACGACCTGGCGCGGCTGCCGCAGGCGGTCAACGACGTGATCCTGCTGCAGGAGAAGCCGATGGAGGAGCTGGCCAAGCGCTTCTTCCGGGCCGAGAACTTCCTCTACCTGGGCCGCGGCATCAACTACCCGATCGCCCTCGAAGGCGCGCTCAAGCTCAAGGAGATCTCCTACATCCACGCCGAAGGCTACCCGGCCGGCGAGATGAAGCACGGTCCGATCGCGCTGATCGACCGCGAGATGCCGGTAGTCGCCATCGCCACCGGCAACGACGTGGTGTTCGAGAAGGTCAAGAGCAACCTGCAGGAGGTCAACGCCCGCGACGGCGTGGTGATCGCGCTGACCGACCGCGACCCGGAAGAGCTCGGCGGCATCTGCGACCACGTCATCGAGGTGCCCTCGGTGTCGCCGCTGCTGCAGCCGATCGTCAACGTCATCCCGCTCCAGTTCCTCGCCTACTTCACCGGCGTAAGGCGCGGCGCCGACGTCGACCAGCCGCGCAACCTGGCGAAGAGCGTGACGGTGGAGTGAGCGCCCTCACCCCCGACCCCTCTCCCGCCCCTCCTCGCCCCCTCCCCGGGAGAGGGGGGAAGACAGTAGGGCGGGCGGGGTGGCGGGAGAGGGGATGGGGGTGAGGGCCGACACCGCCTACCAGGACCGCGCCGCTCTCTTCGCCGAGGAGGAGCGGCGGCGGGCGCGGGTCTCCTTCCGCTTTTCGCTGCTGCGCGGTGGCATCTTCCTGGCCTTCGTCGGCTGCCTGTTCCTGATCCTCTACACCGCCGGGAGCTTCATCCCGTCGTGGTGGATCGGCGCCGGTGTCTTCCTTCTCGCCTTCCTCGGGGTGCTGCCGGTGCACGACCGGGTGATCGCCGAGCAGCGCCGGGCCGGGGACCTGCGCCAGATCAACGAGGAGGGGCTCCACCGGATCGCCCGCGACTGGGAGCGGCTGCCGCTGCCGGAGATGCCGCCGCCCGGCGACGAGCACGCGGCGCTCGTCCGCGACCTCCACCTCTTCGGCCGCGCCTCGCTCGGACACCTCCTGGGTACCGCCCACACGCCACCCGGCAAGACGACCCTGGCACGCTGGCTGCTCGACCCGGCGCCGCCGGACGAGATCGCGCGCCGGCAGGCGGCGGTCGGCCGGCTGGCCACGGAGGTCGACCTGCGCCAGCAGCTGGAGGCGCGCGCCCGCCCTCTGGAAAAAGCCCCACCCGACACCGAGCCCTTCCTGCGCTGGGCCGAGGGCGAGCCGTGGCTCCTCGCCCGGCCCGGACTGATCTGGGCGGCCCGCGGGCTCGCCGTGCTGACGCTCGGGCTGGTCGCGGCCGGACTCTTTACCCCGCTGCCGTCCTGGCCCGCCCTGCTGATGGTGGTGGTCAACCTCGCCTTCTCCTATGCCTTCCAGGGCCGGATCGAGGAGACCTTCAACCGCATCTCGGCGCGCGAAGGGGAGTTCCAGCTCTACGCCGCGGCCCTGGAGGTCGCGGCCGGCGTCTCGTTCCCGGAGCCGGCGCTGCAGCGGATCGCCGCCGAGCTGACACCGCAGGAC
Organism: Thermoanaerobaculia bacterium; assembly: GCA_046714475.1. Classification (GTDB taxonomy): domain Bacteria; phylum Acidobacteriota; class Thermoanaerobaculia; order Multivoradales; family UBA5704; genus DASPJI01. The sequence continues at coordinate 9,171 of JBKKAU010000516.1, read as the reverse complement.
ATGCCGGCCCACCGCTGGATGGACCTGCTCCACCGCCGGGTCGTGCTCGCCGACTCCCGGCATTCCGCCCTGGTCCACGCGCCGCTCCAGCTCTTGGCGCTGTGGGACTTCCACATCCTCCACCTCCTGGAGAGCTGGCAGCGCAAGGCCGGGCCGCACGCCCGGAAGTGGCTCGCGGCGCTCGGCGAAATGGAGGCGCTCTCCGCCCTCGCCGCGCTCCGCTTCGAGAACCCCGGCTGGGCGTTCCCCAGGGTGGCCGAAGGGGAGGACCGGCTTGCGGCGCGCGGGCTGGGGCATCCCTTGATCGCCGAGGCGCGGCGGGTCAGCAACGACGTCGAGGTCGGCCCGCCCGGCGCCTTCCTGCTGGTGACCGGCTCCAACATGTCGGGCAAGAGCACGCTGCTGCGCAGCCTCGGGGTCAACGCCGTGCTCGCGCAAGCCGGCGGGCCGGTCTGCGCGTCGGCGCTCTCCATGCCGCCGCTCACCCTCGCGACAAGCATCCTGATCGAGGACTCGCTCGCCGACGGCGTCTCCTTCTTCATGGCGGAGCTCAAGCGCATCCAGCGGATCGTCGAGATGTCCGACCGCGTTCACTCGGCGGGGGCGGCGGGTCGCCGGCTCCTCTACCTGCTCGACGAGATCCTGCGCGGCACCAACAGCTACGAGCGGCAGGTGGCGGTGCGCAAGGTGATCCTCCACCTCCTGCGCCGCGGCGCGATCGGCGCGGTCTCGACGCACGACCTGGAGCTCGCCGGCATCGAAGAGCTACGCGAGTCCTGCATTCCCGTGCACTTCCGCGAGACCTTCCATCCCGGCACCGAAGGGGGCAAGGTAATGACCTTCGACTACGTCATGCGCCCGGGCGTCGCGACCACGGTGAACGCCCTGAAGCTCCTGGAGCTGGTTGGGTTGGGGAAGGAGTGAAGGAGCAGACTCCGCTCATGCCGCCTCGCTCAAGAGCACCGTCCTCGAAGTAAGGAGCTTGTCGCAAAAGCTTAGACACCCTTATAATTCAGACTCTCGATGAAAGCTTTTGTCAGAGACCTGCGGTTCGCCTTGCGGAGCCTGCTCCGCAGGCCGGTGTTCGCCGCCGGGGCGATTCTCTCGCTGGCGCTTGGGATCGGCGCCAACACCGCGATCTTCACCTGCGTCAACGCGGTCCTGCTGCGGCCGCTCCCCGTCGCGGAGCCCGAGAGGCTGATGACGGTCTATACCGCCTCGTCCGAATCTCCGGGCGAGCCCCTGCCCCTGTCCTATCTCAACTTCCGCGACTACCGCGACGGCAGCGAGGTCTTCTCCTCCATGGTCCTGTTCCGTGCCCTCCCCATCCTATGGCGCGGGCAGGAGCGGCCGGAGATGATCATGGGGGAGATCGTCTCGGGCAACTATTTCGACATGCTCGAGGTGCGGGCCGCCGTGGGGCGGACCTTCCTGCCCGAGGAGGACCAAAATCCTGGCGGCCCTCCGGTCGTCGTGCTGAGCCACGCGGCATGGCAACGGCGCTTCGGTGGCGATCCCGGCGTGGTGGGCCAGGTGATCCACCTGAACCAGCATCCGTTCACCGTGGTGGGAGTCGCGCCGGAGGGATTCCGCGGTTTGATGGTGCTGGGCTCTCCCGAGCTGTGGGTCCCGGCGGCGATACACCAGAAGATCCTGTTCGGACGCGTCGCCGGCTGGTTCGACAAAAGGGACGCCCTGTTCCTCAATGCGGCGGGGCGCCTCGCGCCGGGAGTGACTCCGGAGCAGGCCGAGGCCGCCCTCCAGAACCTGGCGCGCCGGCTCGAGCAGGAGTATCCGGTCGAGAACAAGGGGATGGGGATCTCTCTCGAACCGCTTTCCGAGGCCTCCCTTCCCCCCGTCCTCCGGGAGCGCTTCCTGAAGGCCGGCCAAGTGCTCCTGGGGCTCGTCGGCGTGCTGCTGCTGATCACCTGCGCCAACGTCGCCAATCTCCTGCTGGCCCGGGCCCTGGAACGGCGCAAGGAGATCGCCGTCCGGCTCTCGATGGGCGCGACGCGCGGCCGGCTGGTACAGCAGCTGATCGCGGAAGGGCTCGCCCTCTCTTTCGCCGGCGGCCTGGCCGGCCTCCTCGTGGCCCGCCTGGGCCGGGACCTGCTCTGGTCGCTCCGCCCGCTCATGATCCCCGACACGCTCGATGTCAGCCTGGACGCCCGGGTGCTCGCCTTCACGTTCCTGCTCTGTCTGCTGACCGGCGTGATCTTCGGCCTGGTGCCGCTCGCGCAGGCGTTTCGTTTCGAGCTGCTGCCCGCCCTCAACGGCTCCGGCACCGCCCTGCCGCAGACTTCGCGGCGTCTGGGTCTGCGCCATCTCCTGGTCATGGCCCAGGTCGCCCTCTCGTTCGTCTCGCTGGTCGGCGCCGGGCTCTTCCTCGCCAGCCTGCACGACGCGCGGCAGACCGACCTCGGGTTCAACCCCGAGAACCTGGCCCTGGCCATCACCGACCTGGGCATGCAGGGCTACTCCGAGCCCGCGGGGAGAGAGCTCCAGCGGCAGCTGGTCGAACGGATCGAGGCGCTGCCCGGCGTGGAGTCCGCGGTCCTCGCCGAGCGGTCGCTGTTCGACATGCGCGGCCTCCCGCGGCGCAACGTGATCCTCGACGGGCAAGAGACGGCGGACGAGACCGGGTCCATGACCGGTTTCAATACCGTGGGACTGGGATACTTCGAGACGCTCGGCATCCCGCTGCTCCAGGGGAGGGGCTTCACCACCGCCGACCACCAGGACGCGCCGCGCATCACGGTGGTCAGCGAGTCCATGGCCCGGCAGCTCTGGCCCGGCCGGTCCCCCCTCGGCCAGAGATTTCTGATGGGCAGTGAGAGGACGCCGCTCGAGGTGGTGGGCGTGGTGGGAGACTGCAGGACCGAGAACCTGCGCCAGGCCGACGCTCCCGTCTTCTATCTGCCCCTGCTCCAGACCTATACGCCCAGCACGACGCTGCACGTTCGCGCCGCCGGCGATCCCGCGACGGTAGTGCCCTCCGTGCGGCAGGCGGTGAAGTCCCTGGACGCCAACCTGACGCTGCTCCAGGAGTGGACCATGGAGAGCTCCCTGGAGCAGGCCCTCTGGGCGCCGCGCATGACGGCCGGCCTACTGACCGCCTTTGGCCTGCTCGCCCTGCTGCTCGCCGCGACCGGGGTCTACAGCACCATGGCCTTCACGGTACGGAGCCGCTTCCGGGAGCTGAGCATCCGAACGGCGCTCGGCGCGCGCCGCTCCAACCTGGCCGCGCTGCTGCTGCGCGAGGGCGCCATCCTGGTGATCGGCGGGATCGGCCTGGGAGCCGTAGCCGCGGCGACGGTCTTCCCTCGTGTCTCGAACCTGCTCTTCGGGTCGGAGGACAACCAATCCGCCGTCTTCATCGCCGCCTGCCTGGTGCTTGCCTCCGTCTCTCTGGCGGCCAACCTCCTGCCGGCCCGGCGCGCCATGAACGTCGAGGCCTCCCAGGTGCTCCGCCAGGAGTAGGCGCGGGGGCCAGGCTCTGTTCCAGGTGCGGGTTGAGGAGCGGTTTGGGGTAGCATCCTCTTCCACGGAACGCGAAAGGGGGATTGGAAATGGACATCCTGACATGGCTCATCGTCGGACTGGTTGCCGGAGTTCTGGCTTCGTTTGTGGCCGGAGGCGGCTACGGCCTCCTCGGCGACATCGTCATCGGCATCATCGGCGCCTTCGTCGGCGGCTGGATCTTCCGCCAGATGGGCTGGGGCACACCCCTGGGGGGGCTGGCCGGGACGATCTTTGTCGCCTTCATAGGCGCGGTGGTCCTCCTCCTGCTGCTGCGGCTCATCCGTCGCCGGGCGTGACCTCCGCCTCCATGACCCGCGCCCCAAACTCAGAAAGGGAGGGTTCGATGCTCAAGAGGCTCGTGCAGACGGATGACAGCATCGGGATGTTTCTCGTGCGGCTGGCGCTGGGGATTGTTATCTTTCCCCACGGAGCTCAGAAGCTGCTGGGCTGGTGGGGCGGTCACGGGTTCGCGGCGGCGATGAAGTTCCTCCACGACGACATGGGGCTGCCGACGATCATCGCCGTCCTGGTCGTCATCGCCGAGTTCTTCGGAGCCCTCGCACTGATCTTCGGCTTCCTCGGCCGCCTCGGCGCCCTCGGCGTCCTGGCGGTGATGCTGGGCGCCATCTTCACGATCCACCACCGCCTGGGCTTCTTCATGAACTGGTACGGGGACAAGCAGGGAGAGGGATTCGAGTATCACCTGCTCGCCATCGGCATGGCGCTCGCCGTGCTGGTCCAGGGCAGCGGCGCCTTCTCGGTCGACCGCTCGCTGTCCGACAGGACGACGCCGATCCGGTATTAGAGATGTAGGGGGCGCGATTCATCGCGCCCCCTCTTACGCCTGGCGCATGAAGTGCCAGCGCAGGTCGCCCTCGAGGCGGGTGTAGACCTCGGGGTGGATGCGGTCCTCGAAGCGGCGCAGCAGCGTGGTCAGGTGCTCGCCGCGGGCCGCCAGCTCAAGGGCCTCGGCGGCGCCGCTGCCCGCCTTGCTGATGTAGGTCTGCCAGACCGCCTGCCGCACCGAGATCGAGCCCATCGAGACGTTGGGCATCCGCGCCGCTCCGGCCTTGAGCAGCGAGATCTTCTTCTTCAGGCTCTTCTCGTCGTCCATGGGCTCGCGCTGCCAGGGGGTGTACGGCTTCGGCACCAGGACGTTGACCCCCAGGTGGATGTGGCCGATCACGCCGCTCCTGGATGCCTCCTCCAGCATGATCTTGCGCGCCTGGCCGACGAGGCCGAGAATGCCCTGGACGTCCTCCATGGTCTCGCCCGGCAGCCCGATCAGGAAGTAGAGCTTGAGCTGGGTGAAGCGGTTGCGGAAGATCATCCGCACCTTCTCCAGCAGGAACGAGTTCGGGATCGGCTTGCCCATCTTCACCCGCAGCTCGTCGGTGCCGGTCTCGGGCGCCAGCGTGATCGAGCGGTCGCCCGAGGCGTGCAGCGCGTCGAGCACCCCTTCGGTTACCGCCGGGATGCGGATCGAAGAGACGGAGGTCCGGAAGCCGAGGGTGTTGGCCTCGCGCAGGATCTTCTCGATGTCCGGGTGGTCGCCGACCGCGGTCGCCACGAAGCCGAGCTGGTCGGTCACCGAGCGGGCGCGGTCGAGCGAGTCGAGGATGTACTCGGTCGGGTGCCAGCGGAAGCGGCCCATGCCGAAGGTGGCCCAGCAATAGCGGCACTTCTCCGGGCAGCCGCGCGACATCTCGATCAGGAACTTCTCGGAGAACTCGGTTCGCGGCGTGACGATCGCCGTGGTCGGCAGGTTGCCCGGCTCCTTGATCTGCGCTTCCGACAGCTCCAGCTTGTTGAGCTTCGGCGGCTCGTCGCTCTCTTCTTCCGGACGGTGGTGGAAGGGGACGTAGAAACCGTCCTGCGCGGCGAGCCGGTCGATCACCGCCTGGCGGTCCTCTTCCTCCTCCAGCGCCGAGAGCAGCATCGGCAGGACGTTTTCGGCCGCGCCGAGGGTGAAGACGTCGATGAACTCGGACATCGGCAGCGGGTTGATCGAAGCGCAGGAGCCACCCATCACGATCACCGGGTCCCAGGGCCGGCGCTGGTCGCGGCGCAACGGGATGCCGGCCCGGTCGAGCATCTGCAGGAGGTGGATATAGTCCTGCTCGAACGAGACCGAGAAGGTAACGCAGCCGAACTCGGCGAGCGGACGGTGCGACTCGACCGAGAGCGGCATGCCGACGCCGTCGAGGAAGAAGCGCTCGCACGTCCAGTCCGGCCGGCGGTGGACCAGCTCATAGACCCGTTGATAGCCCAGGCTCGACATGCCGATGTGGTAGGTGTTGGCATAGGTCAGGGCGAGCCGGTAGCGGCCGTGGGGCGAAAAACGCTCCACCGGCCGCTCGACGGCGGTGAACGGGGTCCAGTCGTGGGCGTGCTTCTTCATCAGATCCGTAGTATGGCAGGTTCAAGGAGAGGCGGGCTGGAGCCTGCCGGAGGCGCGGATGTCGACCCGTACCTCCTTGGCGACCCGCAAAAGAAGAAAACTCGGATCGGCGAGCCCCCATTCCACATAGGGCACGATCAGGTGGGCGTCGGCGGTGACCTGATCGCCCTGGACGTTCGCCACGGCCGGCACGGCGACCTGGCGGCGGCTACCGTGGAAGTCGAGGGTGCCGTGGAGCTGCAGGTTGCTGCGGCCGGAGCGATTCAGGTCGCCGCTGACGCGCTCGACGTCGAAGACGATGTTGGGGTATCGCCCGCTCTCCAGGATCTTCTCGTGCATCTTGCGGTCGCGCCGCTCGTTGCCGGTGCTGGCGCTGGTCGCGCTCAGGACGATCCGGCCGCTGGCGGTCCCGGCCTCCGGATCGAGCTCGATCCGTCCCAGGGTGAGGCCGAGCGATCCCCGGACGGTGTGCAACGTCGCGCCGAAGGTGAGCTCGATGGTGGTCTTCCCGGGGTCCAGCTCCAGGACCAGCGTCTCGGCGGAGAGGGGGGAGGCGGTGAGGAGCGCTGTCGCGAGCAGAAGACACCTGAGCCGGGACATAGGGGATCTCCTCCAGGTTCAAGATATCCAATCCTACGCGGCGACCAGCCTCCAGGCCAGCTTGAGCGCGCCGAACCCCAGCCGGCGGGGCGGCAGGATCCGCCCGTGGATGCCGAGCAGGCGCGAAAACAGGGCCGGCTCGGCGGCGAGCGCCCGGACGGCGCGGGCGCGCAGGCGCGGACGGCGCTCCAGCGCCAGCATCAGGGAGGTCAGGGTCTCGGGGAGGCGGCTGATCCGCCGGTGCGCCGCCGCGTAGCGGGAGAGGTCGCCGGCCTGGAGCGCCTCCACCAGCGCGGCCGACTGGTGGAGGGCGATCGCCAGCCCCTCGCCGGTGATGGCGTCGAGGTACCCCGAGGCGTCGCCGACCAGGGCGACGTTCCCCCTGGACACGCCCCGCACCTTCTGGTGGAGCGGCCCGGCGCCGCGGTCGCGCGAGGCGGCCGGAGCGCCCGCGAGCCGCTCTGAGAGAATGGGAAAGCGGCCCAACAGGTCGTCGAAATTGCTTTTGCCGCCGCTCCAGAGCAGGGCGACACCGATCTCGCCGGGTCCGACCGGGGTCACGTAGGCTTCGCAATCCGGCCCCCAATAGACCTCGACGAAGTCGCTCCAGGGCGCCATCGCGTAGTGCCGGCGCACGCCGAAACGGCGGACGGGGCCTTCGTCCCCGGCGAGCCCTGCCCAGGTGCGGACCCGCGAGCGCAGGCCGTCGGCCCCGGCGATCCAGCGCGCCGCGAGGACGCCATGGCTGGTCTCGATACCGGTCTCAGCCCCGTTCTCTGCCAACCCGTGCACCGCCACTCCCCAGAGCAGATCGACGCCCACCTCCTCGGCGCGGCGGACCAGCGCTTCGTGGAGGCGGAGCCGCCGGACGCCGAGGCCGCCCCGCTGGGGGAAGACCCCTTCGGCCATCACCCCGGCGTCGAAGTAGCGGATGCCGCGGAAGGGGAAGCATTGGCCGGCGGGGACCTCGACGCCGATCTCGGCGAGCCGCGCGACCGCGTCGGGCATCAGCCCCTCGCCGCACGCCTTGTCGATCGGCGGGCGCGAGCGCTCGACGACGGTCACTTCCAGGCCGGCGAGACGGGCGCGGATGGCCGTCGCGAGACCGGCCGGGCCGCCGCCCACGACCAGTAGGTCAACCCCGCGAGCCGTCGTCACCGCGCCTCTCCCACTTGAAACGGGCATAGGCCAGGCCGGAGCGCGCCATCGCGCCGGCCAGCCGCAGCGGCGTCACCGGATCGGGAGGCGCCAGCTCGCCCGCGAGGTAGAGACGCAGCGCCTCCTGCCGGCGGAGCTTGCCGGACGAGGTGCGCGGCAGCGTCCCGGGGGCGAGCACCTCGATACGATCGACGGAGAGCCCGGTCGCCCCCAGCACAGCCTCGCGGCAGGACGCGGGGAGGGCCGTCCGCTCGGCGGGAGCCGCCTGGCGCGACGCCTCGACGAAGAGCGCCAGGATCTCCCCTGGGGCTCCCTCCGGCAGCCAGCTGACCGCCACCGCGCAGCCGGTCCGCGCGCCGGGCACGCCCTCGACCGCGCGCTCGATCTCCTCGGGGGCGTAATTCCTGCCGCGCAGGATGACCACGTCCTTGGCGCGTCCGGTCAGCCAGAGCTCGCCGTCCAGCAAGAAGCCCAGGTCGCCGGTGTCGAGCCAGCCGTCGCGCAACGCCCGCCCGGTGGCCTCCGGGTGGCCCAGGTAGCCGTCCATCAGCGACGGCCCCGCCACCCAGACCCGTCCCACCGCCCTCTCCGGCAGCTCGCTTCCCCCCTCGTCGAGGATGCGGATGCTGAATCCGGGCAGGGGCCGGCCGACCGAGACGATCTCGCGGCCGTCGGCTTTGGGGCGCGCCGCGCCCTCGGCGGACAGGGCTTCGCGGTCGAAGCGGGCGCAGCGGAACGGCCGGGCAAGGTCCGAAAAGGTGACGGCGAGCGCGGCCTCCGAAAGGCCGTAGACCGGGGTGAGGGCCTCCGGACGGAAGCCCCAGCGGGCGAAACGGTCGACGAAGGCGCGCAGCACCGAAGGCGCGACCGCCTCGGCGCCGTTCAGGGCGGCGCGCCAATGGGAGAGGTCGACCCCCTCCATCTCGGAGTCGGTAACCTTGGAAAGGCAGAGACCGTAGGCGAAGTTCGGGGCCGGCGAGATCGTCCCCCGGTACCGCGACAGCGCGCGCAGCCAGAGCGCCGGCCGGGCGACGAACAGCTCGGGACCGAGCAGCGTCAGCGACGCGTCGCGCGACAGGGCCGGGAACACGCAGCCGATCAGCCCCATGTCGTGGTAGAGGGGGAGCCAGGAGACGCAGCTGTGGCGCAGGTCTTCGGTGTCGCGCCAGAAGCCGTTGAGCGCCTCGGTCTGGGCGACCACGGCGCGGTGGCTGAGCGCGACCGGCTTGGGGTCGACGGTGGTGCCGGAGGAGAACTGGACCAGGGCCAGGTCGGACGGCTCCACGGGGACCGCTTCGCCCATTTCGCGCGGCAGCTCGTCAAGGCCGCGGCAGCCGAGCGCCGGTTTGGCCGCCGCGATCGCCTGGCCCAGCAGGCGCCGCACCCGGCCGTCCGCCAGCACCAGCCGGGCGCCGGAGGCCTCCAGCATGCGCGCGGTGCGGCTCAGGTACTCGTCGAGCCGGCCCAGGCGGACCGGCGGATAGAGCGGC
>JBKKAU010000515.1:0-14544 GCA_046714475.1 Thermoanaerobaculia bacterium | reverse complement strand
GCCCAGCACCGGCCGCGCGTAGGGGTGCTCGCCGTACAGCGCGCCGGACACCGCCTGCTCGAGAGCGTCCCAGGGGTCGCTCTCGTACATCGCGATCTCCTCGAGGATCACCTGCCGCTCGCTGTCGACCTCGGTGGGATCGAGGGTGAGGGTGGTCATGCGGTCGGTCTCGATGGCCAGCGCCTCGGTCCAGCGGTCGGCGGCGAAGTTGAAGTGGTAGGCGGTCACGTCGTGGCTGGTGAAGGCGTTGTTGCTGCCCCCCAGGGCCTGGGTGAGGCGGTCGATCTCCCCGGGGCCGAAGCGGGACGAGCCCTTGAACATCATGTGCTCGAGGAAGTGGGCGATGCCGCCCTGGCCGGGCGTCTCGTCGCGCGTGCCGGCGCGGAAGAAGAGAGCGGTGGTGACGATCGGCGCCTGCCGGTTCTCGAGCAGGCAGACGGTGAGGCCGTTGTCCAGCCGCTCCAGCCGCGGCGTCCCGGGCAGGTAGCGCAGGGACCGGGGCGCCTCGACAGCCGATTCGATCGTCGATTCAAGGGTCGTTACGGCGGAGCGGTTGCGCTGTCTCGGGTCTTTCATGCTCTCTCCTACTCGGGGGTCAGGACCACTTCGATCCGCTCGCGCTCCTTCTCGGCCCCGGGGGTCACCTCCACCAGGAAATCCTGCTGCCGGAGCCCGGGGGCCCTCACGCTCACCCGGTGCCGGCCCATCGGCAGGGAGAGCCAGCTCTGCGGCCGGCCGATGCCGCCGAAGTAGCGGTTCGCCAGCCCCACCTGCCGGCCGTCCACCAGGATCATCGCACCTGGCGGCCGGACGCGGAAGGCGACCGCCTCGCGCACCCGGATCTGCCGCAGGTCCTCGGTGGCGACGTCGGCGGCCGGCAGCGGCTGGAGGTTGACGACGACCGGCGTCGTGCCGCCGGTCTCGCTCGCCTCGAGCAGGATGCGCTGCTCGCGCATGCCGTCCCTGCGGACGCGGACCAGGTGCTGGCCCGGTCCCGGCAGGGTGTAGGTCCGGTTCCCCCGCTGGCCGCTCCACTCCTCGGCGCGGCCGATCGGCGTGCGGCCGAGCAGCAGGAAGGCTCCCGGCGGCGTGACCCGGAAGGCGACCTCCAGGCCGGTACGGACCGTGCGGTCGGCCGGCGGCGTCTCCCGCCGGGCGGGGATCTCGTCGACGGGCTCCGGCCGCGGCTCCTCCCGCGGAGCGGCAGGCTCCGGTGCGGGGACGGTGGGGGCGGCGGGCTCGGGTGCCGGCGTGGGGGTCGGGCCGCGGCGCGGCAGGGGCTGATCGGGCACCGGTTGCGGAGTGGTCCGGGGCACGGCCGGCGTGGGACGGGCGAGATCCTCGATCGGCGTTTCCCGTGTCGGCAGCTCCGGCTCGGTCCCCTCTTCTGCCGCCGCCGCGGGCTCGTCCTCCTCCAGGACGGCTTGCGGCGCCGCGTCGGTCTCCAGTCCGGCGTCGGCGAGGGTCTCCTCGGCCGTCGCGGCCGGCTCCGGTTCCGGTTTCCTCAGGATCAGCCAGCCGCCGGCCGCGAGGACCGCCACCAGGGCCAGCACCAGCGCGACCGTCACCCATAGAGAAGACTTCCGCTGCGGCGCCACTGCGGCCCCGCCATATGGCGATGGCGGCGGCGGCGGCGGAGGGGCCGGCGCAGCCCGTGAGGGCGCCGAGGCGGTGGGCAGCGACACGGGCCTGGGGACCCCGGCAGCGGATACCGCGGGCATGGGCGGCGGCGGCGGCAAGTCCGGGGTCGGCGGCGTCGCGGTGCTCCGCGGCAGTACGTAGGTCTGCTCCAGCGGCTCGGCGACGGCGACGGCCGGAGCGGACAGGGTCTCGTCCGGCAGGTCGCGCTCGATCGCCGCCAGCTCCTCGGCCACCTGGCCGGCCGGCGTGATGCGCCCGTCCCGCTCCTTGGCGAGCATCCGGCGCAGCAGCTCCTCCAACCGCGGCGGCACGGCCCGCAGCTCGGAGATCGGCGGCGGGTCCTTGTGGAGGATCTGGTAGACCAGGGTGGTGATGGTGTCGCCGTCGAACGGCCGCTTGCCGGAGAGCAGCTCGTAGAACACGACCCCGAGCGAGAAGATGTCGGTGCGGCCGTCCAGGTCGTCGCCGCGGATCTGCTCCGGGGAGAGGTACTGCGGGCTGCCCATCACCGAGCCGGCGACGGTCAGCTCGGTCGACTGGCCGGTCATCTTGGCGATGCCGAAGTCGGCGACCTTCACGCGGCCGGCCACGTCCACCAGGATGTTGCTCGGCTTGATGTCGCGGTGGACGATCCCCTGGGCGTGGGCGTAGTGGAGGGCGTCGGCGGCCTGGCGGACGAAGCGCAGCACCTCGCGCAGGCTCGGCCGGTAGCCGGACTCCAGCTTGCTCGCCAGGTCGGCGCCCTCGACGAGCTCGAAGGCCAGGTAGAGCTGCCCCTCGGTCTCGCCGGCGTCGAACAGCGTCACGACGTTGGGGTGGAGCAGCCGCCCCGCGGCCCGCGCCTCGCGCAGCAGCCGCTTCTTGCGGTCCTCGATCTCCTGCGGCCGGCCGACCAGGCGGACGGTCTTGATCGCCAGCTTGCGCTCGATGTGGGGGTCTTCGGCGAGGTAGACCTCGCCCATCGCCCCGGAGCCCAGGAAACCGACGATGCGGTAGCGGCCGACGGTGCGTCCGCTCAAGGGATCGGTCACGGGCGGTCCGGGTCCTCGGCGGGGACGTCGTCATAGGGGATGGAGCCCTCGGCCCCCAGGTCCCCTCCACCCGGAACGTCGGCGGACTCCGGGAGCTCGGTCCCGGCCATGGCCCCGTCCTCGCCGGTGGCCACGTTCTCGCGCGAGTTGAGCGCCTCCTTCGCCTCCGCGGCGCGCTCGGCCGGGACGCGGACCCGCACCTCGCCGAGGTGCCCGAAGTCGGCCGGGAGCTCGGTGGCGAGCAGCGACTCGACCTCGGCGGGGATGTCGCAGCTGTTGAGGAAGCCCACGACGATGGTGGCCTCCTCCTCCGTACCCACGATCTTGACGATTTCCCACTCTTCGCCTTCGGCCATCGATGCCTCCTCCGGGTTGAAAAACGATGATATCGCGGCGCGGGCCTATTTCCGGCCCAGCTCGGGTTCGGGGACGGGCTCGACCGCCACCGGGGTGGCGACGTTGCCGGGGCCGGGGACGAGACCCTCGATGGAGAGCCCTTCGAGCGTGTAGGGGGCGAGCTCCTGGCGCGGGTACCAATGCCGGCTGTGCTCGGCGAAACGGTCCAGCTTGCGGTGCCAGCGGTAGTGCGAGACCACCATGGAGCGGTCGTCCACCCGGATCCAGTTGCAGGTGTTGGCCTCGCGCTCGCCGCCCCTCCCGCGGTTCGAGGTGGTCGTGCCCGAGTGCAGGATGACCACCGGCGGCCGCCCCTTGGGATAGAACTCCTCGGAGTTGCCGATGTAGGCCTGGTGCAGGTGGCCCGACAGGATCAGGTCGACGCCGACGCTGGAGAACAGGTCGATCGCCTCGAAGGCGTTGGCGAGCACGCGCTGGGTGCCGAAGTTGGGCGGCGGAATCAGGTGGTGGTGTGCGACCACCACCTTGAAGACCGTCTCGGGCGTGTCCTCGAAGACCTTGGCCACCTCGAGCAGGCGGCCCAGCTTGATCCGGCCGTCCTTGATCGTCCAGTTGAACGCCGTGTTGATCCCGACGATCAGCATCTCGTCGTCGCGGAAGACCGGCTCCATCTCGGTGCTGAAATGCCTCTGATAGGCGCCGAAGGGGCTGAAGACCCGCTCCCAGACGCGGTACATGGGCACGTCATGGTTGCCGGGCACCACGACCACCGGCACCGGGATGCGGTCGACGAACTCGCGGGCCTGGCGGAACTGCTCCGGCCGGGCCCGCTGCGTCAGGTCGCCGGACAGGATGACGACGTCCGGACGGTTGCGGTCGATGAACTCGAGCACCCCTTCGGAGACCCGCGGCAGGTGCGGCGGACCGAAGTGGACGTCCGAGATGTGGAACAGGGTCCGCACGGGCCGGCTCAGCCGATGTCCTGACCCAGGATCTGACCCACGTTCTTGGACATCTCGGCGGCGGCGTAGCTCGACAGACTGGAGAGGACGGTCGGGCCGTGGCTGCGCCCCAGCAGGAAGCCGCCCGCCACGGCGAGCAGCAGCGCCGGGATCGGATACCGGACCACCAGCCGCTCCCAGTCCAGCTCCTCCGGCAGGATCTCTTGCAGCAGCTCGCTCTCGATCGAATCGGCCATGGCGTCCTCCCTCCTATTCGTCGTCGTAGTCGTCGTCGTTGCGCCGCACCAGCATGCCGAACAGGAAGCCGACGCCGGCGGCGATCATCACCGAGCGGGCCGGGTTGTCGCGCACCCAGGCGTTGACGTCCTGGGTGACGGTGCCGGTTTCGGCGCGCACCCGCTCGAAGCCCACTCGCGCGTTTTCGGCGGCGTCCTGGTAGGTCTCGCGCGCCCGTTCGGCGCCACGGCGCAACTCGGTCTTGGCGCGCTCGGCGCCACGCCGCACGTCGTCGCTGATCCGCTGGTAGCGGTTCGGCGAGAACCGGTCCTGCGCCGGGACCACGGTGTCGGCCGTTTCGTAAGAGCCGATGCCGGCCTGGGAACCGGCGCCGGTATGAGTGACGCTGCCGGGCGTGTCGTGCGCCGTTTCGGCGTCCTCCGGCACGTGCGGGTTGAGATCTTCTGGCATGGTTTGCCTCCCGTCTCGAAAGAGAATGGGTCCAAGGGTGAGTGCCGGCCTCGCCGGCGCGAGCTTCGTCCTCATTTGTAGCAGGAAACGTGCCTCTGGGGTAACGTTGGCGCGGGAGGACGGACCTTATGCCGACCGTGACCTTTCTGGGTGCCTGTGGCGTCGTGACCGGGAGCTCCACTCTCCTCGCCTGGGGAGGGAACCGCATCCTGGTCGATTGTGGCCTGTATCAAGGGGGCGAGGAGCTGGAGCAGCGCAACTGGCTGCCGTTCCCGTACCCGCCGTCCAGCTTCGAAGCCGTCGTCCTCACCCACGCCCACCTCGACCACACCGGCCGGCTGCCGCGGTTCGTGGCCGAGGGGTTCTCGGGGCCGGTCTACTGCACCAAGCCCAGCCGCGCCCTGGTCTCGCTGGTCCTCCAGGACGCCGGCAAGATCCAGGAGGAGGAGGTCCGCTACGCCCGGCGGGCCGGCTACAGCCGCCATCCCGACCCGCAGCCGCTCTACACCGTCGAGGACGCCCAGCGGACCCTCAAGCTGCTGCGCCCGCTCCCCTTCGACGAGGAGCACGAGGTGATCCCCGGCGTGCGTCTGCGCTTCCGCCGCGCCGGCCATCTTCTGGGCGCCGCCAGCGTCGAGATTTCGGCCAAGGGCGCGGATGGCGAGCGCCGGAGCTGGTGCTTCTCGGGCGACGTCGGCCGCTACGGCGTGCCGGTCCTCAAAGACCCCGAGCCGCCGCTCGCCGCGCCCGCGGCGCTGCTCCTGGAGTCGACCTACGGCGACCGCAGCCACTCCGAGCAGGACGCCGCGGCGGCGCTCGGCCGCATCATCGACGAGACCTTCCAGCGCGGCGGCAAGGTGATCATCCCCGCCTTCGCCCTGGGCCGCACCCAGGACGTCCTCTACCACCTCTCCCTTCTCGCCGAGCAGGGCCGGCTCGACCCCAAGGACGTCTTCCTCGACAGCCCCATCGCGATCGACGCGACCGACATCTACGACCGCTCCGAGAGCGAGCACGACGAGGACCTCGCCGCCCTGGAGGGCACCCCGGCCGACCCCCTGGCGGCCGGCCGCTTCATGCGCCTCCGCACCTCGGACCAGTCCAAGACCCTGAACAGCCGGCGCGGGCCGGCGGTGATCGTGGCCACCAGCGGCATGGCGGCGGGCGGCCGCGTGGTGCACCACCTGCTGCACAACCTGGGCGATCCGGACACCTCGGTCGTGCTGGTGGGCTACCAGGCCGCGGGCACCCGCGGGCGCGCCCTGGTCGAGGGCGCCGACACGGTCGCCTTCCACGGCCGGATGGTGCGGGTGCGCGCCCGCATCCACCAGCTCCACGGCCTGTCGGCGCACGCCGACCGCGAGGAGCTGCTGCGCTGGTGCCGGGAACTGCCCGGCATGCCGCAACGGGTCTTCCTGAACCATGGCGAAGACCCGGCGCGCAAGGCGCTGGCTGCCGCGATCGCGGAGATGGGCTGGCCGCAGCCCGCGCTGCCGCTGCCGGGAGACCAGGTGCCGTGGTGACGCCGGAGGCCGGCGAGGAGACCTCCGTCGGCGAGGCCAGGCCTCCCGAGGCGGCGCCGGCCTCGCCGTCCTTCGGGCGCCAGCTCGCCCGCTATTTCGCCCTGACGCTCAAGGAGGCACACGAGGACTCGGTGCTCCTCACCGCCTCGGCGCTCGCCTTCGTCACCATCCTGTCCCTGATCCCGCTGCTCGCCGCCTTCTCCTTCGTCGGCACGCGGGTCTTCCAGCAGTACAACCAGCGCAGCCTGGAGGTCTTCGTCCAGGTCCTCCCCTACTCCGAGGAGACGGTCGTCGACAAGATCGGCGAGTTCCTGGAGCAGGCGGAGGCGCTCCAGGGCTTCGGGGTGATCGCCTTCTTCGTCACCACCTTGCTGGCCTTCGCCACCGTCGAGGAGGCGTTCAACCACATCTGGAACGTCTCGCGCCGCCGGCCTTTCCGGGTGCGTCTGCTCTCCTTCGCCCTGCTCCTCTTCTGGGGTCCGCTGCTGCTCGGCGGCACCTTCAGCAGCCTGATCCTGCTGCGCCAGCGGCCGGGCCTGCGGCTGCTCTTCGAGGAGTCGTTCCTCTTCAACCTGCTGCCGCTGGTCGCCACGGTCGTCGGGCTGACCATCCTCTACTGGGTGGTCCCCTACACCCGGGTCCGCTTCGGCAACGCCCTGGCCGGCGGGCTACTCGCCGCCATCCTCCTGGAGATGCTGCGCCGCGGCTTCGCCTCCTACGTCGAGTTCTTCCGCGGCATCAACGCCGTCTACGGCAGCTTCGCCCTGGTGCTGCTGTTCATGATCTCGCTGGAGCTGACCTGGGCGATTGTGCTCCTGGGGAGCGAGGCGGCCTACACGGCGCAGTACTTCGGCCTGCTGTCGCGCGGCCTGCACCGCCACCCGCCGGTGCAGGCGAGTTGGGTGGGGCTCGCGACCGTATTCGTGATCGCCGACCGCTTCGCCCGCGGCGCCCCCATGCTGCCGCGCGAGGCGCTGGCCGTCCGGCTCCATCTGCCGCTCAAGGAGCTGGAGCGCATCATCCGCCCCCTGCTCCACACCGGCCTGCTGCGCCTCACCCGCGAGGGCGGCTACGCCCTTGCCGTCGACCCGCAGCAACTGCCGGTCGAGCGCGTCTTCGAGGCCTACGACCACCGCGGGCGCCGCGGCGTGGCGCCGCTGGACTCCGCGGCGCGCGCCCGTCTGGAAGAGATGATCGGCGACCTCGCCGCCGCCCGCGCCGAGCGGCTCGGCCCCCTCACCCTGGCGCAGCTGATCGCCGCCGCCCGAAAGCGGGACTGATTTCCTTCTTGGCGGAGCCATTCCGCTAAGCGGAGTTGCCGTTCCGCTAAACGGAGGCATGAGTTTCCCTTCGGCGGCGCCGTCCCTCCACTTGGCGGCGCCGTCCCTCCACTTGGCGGCGCCGTCTCTCCACTTGGCGACGCCGTTTCTCCGCTTGGAGTTGCCGTTCCTCTCCTTGGCGGTGTCATCTCTCCGCTTGGAGACGCCGTCCCTCCACTTGGAGGTGCCGTTTCTCCGCCTGGCGGTGTCATCTCTCTTCTTGGCGTTGACGTTCCTCCACACGGCGGGAGCGCTCCTCTCCATGGAAAAACCGTCCCGCCGGGTGGCGGCGTCGTCCCGCTTGTTGGAGGAACGTTCTTTCTCGCCGGCGGAACCGCTCCTCTTCCCAGAAAGACGGCGCCGCTTCCCGGCGGGCCGGTTCCGCGTGGGAGAAAAACCGCCCGGCTCTGGCGCGGAACGGTCCGGCAGGCTTCGGGCGCGGTTCCCGAAGCTTCGGCGGCGGCGTCCGGAGCTTCCCACGACGCCCAACTTGCCTCCCTTGCCGCACCAGAGCCGTCCGAGTACAATACGCGGTCTCCCGCCCGTGGGGCAGTAGCTCAGCTGGGAGAGCACCACGTTCGCAACGTGGGGGTCGAGGGTTCGAATCCCTTCTGCTCCACCATCACCCTTTCCCGTAACTCGTATCGTCTCATCGAGACGCTGTGGTAGCGTTGCACCCAGAAAATCGCGGGACAACACGACCCTCAGCTACCGGCTCTTCTTCGCCCACCGGCGGATGATCCAGAACCTCCTGCGGGAAATTGTGGGCCCACCCGAGACGCCCGTCACTCGGGTGCTAGCGGGAACACGATCGAGCGTTTTCGGCCTGGCTCCTTTGCAGGGCTTGACCGCGTGGTCGGCCCCGGCTACGATCTTACAGGTAAGACTGGAGGGCTCATGGAATCACTCGCTACGACCCGACTCTCCTCCAAAGGCCAAGTCGTCATCCCGGAGGAGATTCGCCAGCGCCTCGGGCTCAAAGAGGGGACGCAGTTCGTGGTTGTCGCAGATCGCGACGTCGTGATCCTCAAGACGATTGCGCCACCTGCAATGGCGGAATTTGACGAGCTCCTGCGTAAAGCCCGCGGCGCAGCACGGAAGGCGCGCATGAAGCCAGCGGACGTGAAGCGCGCCGTCTCGAAAGTCCGCGCCTCTCGGTGAAAATCGTCCTCGACACGAACGTCTTCGTCTCAGCGGTCTTCTTCGGCGGAGTCCCCGGACGGATTCTCGAGGCGTGGCGGGACGGTCGGCTCCAATTGGTTCTCTCTGTCGATATCCTCGACGAGTACCAGCGTGTTGGCCAAGTCCTCGGCTCGCAATACTCCGGCGTGGATCTCAAGCCGCTCCTCAGGCTCCTGACGGTCGAAGCCGAGATCATCGAGGCTCCAGGCCTTCCAACGCCGGTTTCGGCGGACCCAGACGACGACAAGTTTCTCGCGTGCGCCAGCGCTGCCGGAGTCCCCGTCATCGTCTCGGGTGACAAGGACCTCCTCGATCAGGACGGCTGGCGAGGGATTCGGGTGCTGCGTCCACGCCAGTTCACAGACGAGTTTCTCTCCGCGAAGTAGGCGCGCCCCCAGGCCTGGACCTCCCGCAGCCAAGCCAGCAGAGAGTTCCAACTCTGGCGCATCTGCTCCATCAACCACATCTCTAGATCGTTTGTCGCTTGGTGCCTTGCCTGCGACGCGGCGCGGCGCGGGTTTCGTACCGTAAACAGGAGATCTACGGAACTCTCTCAGCGTCCGATCTCGTCAACCAACTCGGCACTGACCAGCACGCGGATGCCGTGGCGCAGCAAGGGGGTGAAATGGCGGCGGTTCTCGGTGGCAACGAGCCGCGCGCCAGCTTGCCGTGCGATCTCGGCGATGTGCGCATCGTAGATCCTGCCGCCTGTCGTTCCCTCTCCCACGGCAGAGATCAGGAATTCCTCCCGCCGCTCCGCTGGAAGGTCGTGGACCGAGAAGCGAGGGAAGATCTCCTCTCGCAGGAGCCGCAGGGAGATCTCCGGTTCGAGGCGGTATTCTTCCGGCAGGCGGGTTGTCACCGAGTAGAACTCGAGGCAGCAATGCCAGGCGGTCATCGGACGCTCGATGCGACCGTCTGCGACCGCGTCCATCAGCAGCAGGGCGTGCTGCGAGCTGCTGCCAAAGTCGATGCTTCCGGCGATGAGGACACTGGTATCGAAGAAGGCGCCTGTCAGCCCGGCCACCGGTCCCGCTCCTCTTCGATCAACTGAGCTACGTCGACCTCGGTGCGCTCCCCCTCTGCGGCGCGGGGGCGGACGACCAGACGCTCGCCGCGGCGGACGAGCTCGGGGCCGGCCACCGACCGGACGAGGCGGATGGCAAAGCCTTCGATCATCATCTCGAGCTCCATCCCGGCAGCGAGACCGAGCCGCTTGCGTACCTCAGCGGGGATGATCACACGCCCTGCCTTATCAATGGTTGTGATCATGGGCAAAGCATACCATGCCCTTGCCATTATCCTACCATCTCTCTTCCCCGAAGGCGGGGCGGGGAGAAAACAGGCCGCCCCTTCACTCGCTTCCAGCAGCTTGCCGTTCCTCAAACCGGGCAGGTCCAACATGAGCCTGCAGTTTGGGTTCTGGCACCTCGTCAGGCCCGCCCTGCTCTGGGTGGCCATTACGGTGGTGCTCAATGCGCTGATCGTCTCGCTCTCCCTGGTCGGCCTGGAGACCCTCCCGCGCTGGCAGATCCTCGCCTCTCGTTATCTGAGGGAGGCTTGGGGCGCTCCATAGGGCTGCCACCATTGCCAAGCCGACGATGGCGTAGAGCGCGCGGTAACGTGGTTGCAGGCGGCGGATGCTCGCGTAGGTGAGACCCTCGGCCAGAGTCTTGAGAGACCAATGCAGGTGAATGGGGTAGAGAGCGGCGAGGGCTGCCAGAGGACGGGGGAGGGTACCCTGGAGGGCCAGGAGGAGAAGGAGGGCGTGGGCCAAGGTGAAGAGGATCAGGCTGGCGGCGAAGGTGCGGCGCTGGCCGAAGGCCACCGCGTTGGTCCTGATGGCGTTGAGGATGTCGCCTTGATGGTCGCGGATCTCTTGGGTCAGATGGCCGGCGGCGAAGGTCAGGGCGAAGAAGGTGGCCGTGGCGAGGCCGCGACGGTCGATGGCGTTTCCCAAGGAGTAGCCGAGGAGGAAGTGGAGGACGCCGCCGGCCAGGTGGGCCGCTGAGTTGAGGAGCGGTCTGCCTTTCCAATTGAAGCGTGGCAGGGAGTAGAGGGCGCTCAGGGCGGCGATCGCCAGGGCCAGGCAGAGAGTGCTTGGGCCGAGGCGGCTGAAGAGGAGGAGACTCAGGGCCAGCAGGAGGACCGTCAGACCGCCGATCTCCTTGCGGCCTACACCTCTGGCTGTAAAGACGCCGGCGGCCTTGTTGGGGTCGGCGAGGTCGGTGGTCAACCCGGACCAGTCGTTGAGCATGAAGATGTGCGCCACCAGGAGGACGTTGGCGACGGTGAGGATCGCCAGCGACTCCACATGCGCCGCCGTTGGGTGGTTGATCGCGAAAGCGGCGCCGAGCAGTGGCGAGCCCTGGAGAACCAGGATCTCTTGCAGGCGCAGGCAGGACAGGTAACGTCCCGCGGAAGCTTTAGCCGCCGAGACGGGGATGACCAGGGTGCGCATGTTCGTAGTAGAGCCTCAGCCAGAGCGCGTAGCCGACGTCCTCTGACCAGTAGTATCGGGGGACCGACGCGGTGAGATCGTTGTGGTAGAGGAGCGGAGGACTCTTCCGCAACAGGGCGAAGTCGTCCTTGGCAAGCTGGCGCAGCACCGTCTTGATCTGTGCCGCGTCGGCCGCGTCGGCCGGTATCCCTCCGGGAGTCCGCGCGCGCGCCAGAAGCCGGACGACGGACAGCCAGATCTCCTGGCTTGGCACCGGCGTCCGCATCCGTGACTCGGGCAGCTCCAGCGCGCAGCCGGCGCGCTGGAGGTCGGCCAGGCGCAGCATCGGGACCAGCGGCGCCATTCGATAGTAGACCCAGACCCGATCCTGGTCGACGACCGGGCGGAGAGCTTCGCAGAGCGCACGGCCGGCTGGCGGCCGCACTTCGGCCAGCAGCAGCAGCAGGTGCATCTGGATGGTGATGTCGGCAGGGTTCGGATCACTGCCCGGGTCGAGGCACTGGTAGGCCTCCCGCGGCGCGAGCCAGGTGCGGTAGAGGCCGTCGCGGGTGCGATATTGGTCGAGGGTCGCCAGGGCGGCTGGCAGCCGGCGGCGGTCCTGGCCGGGAGCGAGCCTCCAGACGAGCGCCGTGTCGTCGGTGTCGGGTGTGATGGCGCACCCCAGGATACCGATGATACCGGGAGCGTCTGGCAGGCCGTGGTAGCGCACCAGTCCGCCGGCCTCGATCTGGCCGGTGAGGTGCTGGCGGGCGCGCTGCAAGCTGTCGCCGAGACCGCCGGAGGCCGCCAGCGGATCGAGCAGGTCGAGCAGGAGAGAGGTGAGGAAGGTGTTCATCTCCTGCCCCGGCTCCTGGAAGCGCGGTGCGGTCGTATGGGCGGTGAGCCAGTACCCCGGCCCCTGCTGGTGCGCACGAAGCCGCGCCGCTGCCGTCCTGAAGGCGTCGTCGAGATCCTCGTCGACAGCCAGCACGGTCAGCTTGCGCTCCCCCAGGTAATATCCCCCTCCGTCCTCGGAGGCCCAGGCGAGGGCGGTCAGACGGTGCTCGCCGGGAGCGAGGTCGGCCGTGCCGAGCGGGATGCGCCAGCCGGCGAGGCTCGCCTCGTGCAGCGTAGCGCGGACGTCAGGCCGGTCGAAGAAGGTGCGGGAGGTTACGGTCTGCCCGCCGTCGATGACGACCGCCACCTGCCAGGGCGTTGTGTGGCCGGCCAGCGCCCAACCGGCGGCGACGACCTCCTGGCCGGCGGTGACTTCGGAGGTCGCGCGGCCGTCGGCCTCGACGAAGTCGAGATGGCCGCGCGTCTCGAGCAGCAACTCCGCCGGCGCGAGGCCATGCCGCAAGGGAGCGATGAAGGGTGCGTTCCGCCAGTCCCACGCGGCCCGCATCTTATGGGGACCGCTGGCAACGGCGAAGAGCGCGCCGTCGGTCGCGCCGGTGTAACAGAAGGCGCCGATGGCTTCGATGACGACCGCGACGCCGACCGCGAGCAGGAAGCACGTCCGGCCGAGACCGCGCAGGGAGGCGACCACCGGTACCAGCATCCATAGGAGCAGCGGCAGGAGGTCGGTCAGGAAGCGCGGTCCCCAGGCGATGCCGGTCCGCCAGTCGGTCATGGCATAGAGCAAGACCTGGAGGACGACGCCGGCGCTCATCGCCAGGGTGAGGCCGCGCTCGCCATCCACCCCGTCGGCGCGCGGCAGGTGCCGCCAGGCCAGGACGAGGAAAAACAGGAAGGGGGAGAAGACAAACAGCCCCCGCGTCGGGCTGAACAGCAGTCCGCCGAGGCCGGAAAGCGGGTTGTGCTGGAAGAAGCTGGCGTCGCCAACCCGCCCATAACCGCCGGCGAAGTGGCCGGCCACGCCGAGGTTGTAGAGCAGCACCAGCCCCATCGGCAGCGCCGCCGCCGCGACGAGCAGCGCCGCCCGGCGTCCGGCCCAGAACAGTCCGTAAGCGCCCAGCGCCGCCGCGAGGATGACATCCGGAGGGCGGTTGCCGGCGATGAGCCCGCACAGCAACCCCGCCGCAAGCGCCCGCGGCGCGGTGCACGGCGCGGTGAGGAGCAGCAGGACGCCGATCACCAGCAACTGAGCCATCCCGTGCTGCCACAGAGCCTGGCTGCTGATCATCCAAGTGGTGGTGCCGAAGGCATAAGCCACGGTGAGCAGCAGTGCGATCGGAGCCGCCGCCCGGCGCCGCAGCAGCAGGTAGAGCAACGACGCGGAAAGCGCTGCCACGAGCGAGGCGGAGAGCTTCTCCATGACCCTCGCCACGTGGTCCAGCCGCCAATCCGTCCAACCCCGCAGGTGCAGGTAACCGACCGCGGGGAGGTAGAGCGGCGCGATGAGCACCGGCAGCACCACGGGATACATCGAGATGGTGTGGCCGCCGGGCACAGGCAACATCCAGAACGCCGTATCGCCTCGCCCCTGGGCGGTAAGCGGCGCGATCGGATCGAGATAGAGGCTTTGGTACTGCCAGATCGCGAACGGCAGGTAGCGCGCCGGGTAGCAGTCGCCGGCGCTGATCGCCCGCCGGTTGGCGTTGTAGACCAGCAGGCAGCAGAGCCCGATGAGCAGGCTCGCCCGCAGCTCGCGACGTGCAGACCACCTGCCGCCGAGGACCGGGGTCATGGTTTCATGCTCACGTGGCGCGGGCTTCCCACGGGTTCCTGGCTCCACTACAAGGTTGACGGGAGGCGAGGCCGGAAGCTACCACAAGGCGCGCCAGCGGCCAAGCTCAGCGAGGGGCCGGCCGGACCAGCTCCGTTCCCACCTCGCCAGAGCGGTGACAACGGCGTGACACAGGAGGAGCTGGTCGAGACCATCACACACCTGGCATTCTATGCTGGCTGGCCCAGCGCGATGACCGCTGTGACCGTGGCCAAGGAAGTCTTCGAGAACAAGTGAGGTGCAACCGAAGGTGGACAGGGGGATTCTCAATGAATGACGACTTTGACGAGACCTCGGAACCCGAGCTGACCGCTGACGAGGAGGCTCTCCTGGAGGAGATGCCGGGATTGACCGGCGTCGGGCAGACGCGGCGCACGTTCCTGGGACAGACGATCGCAGGCGGCCTCGGATTTTTCGCCCTCGACCTGCTGGCTTTCGAGAAAGCGTTGGCGGCCCTGAGTCCTTCGCCCGATGCGGTGGTCGCCGCGGGCTCCGCGGCGGAAAACCTCGTGAAGGTCGCGCTGAAGGTCAACGGCGTGACGAAAACCCTCGAGCTCGATTCGCGCGTCGTGCTGCTCGATGCCCTGCGCGAACGGCTCGAGCTGACCGGCTCGAAGAAAGGCTGCGACCAGGGCCAGTGCGGCGCCTGCACCGTGCATGTCGACGGCGAGCGCGTGCTCGCCTGCCTGACACTCGCAGCCCAGGTCGAGGGC
>JBKKAU010000514.1:0-2019 GCA_046714475.1 Thermoanaerobaculia bacterium | reverse complement strand
ACCTCGACCAGGGTCGACCAGAGGCGCACCGTGCCGGCCGGCTCCCCCTCCGCCAGCGCCAGCTCGCGGTCGAACCCCGCCGGCATCTTGATCATCAGCGGCACCTCGATCAGGCAGCGGCCGAGGTTGCCGCCGTGCGCGATCTGCCCCTGCTCCTCGAATTCCTCGCCGTGATCGGAGGTGACGACCACCAGCGCCTTGTCCCACTGGCCGCTGCGCCGCAAGGAGGCGAGCATGCGGCCGAGCATCTCGTCGGCCCAGGCGACGTTCAGGTTGTACATCGCCCGGAAGACCTCCCGCTGCTGGTCCGACAGCGGCACGGCCGGGTCGTAGTACGGCTCCAGGTCGAGCGGCCGGACCTTGCGCGGCAGGTTGGCCGGCACCGCGGGCAGATGGCTCAGGAGGTGCTCGCGCCGCACGTACGGAGCGTGCGGCGGAAGGATGTGGATCCAGACGAAGTCCTTGCCGCCCTTGAGCCCGGCCAGGTGGGCCTCGGCGCGCTTGCCCTCGCGCAGGAAGCGGAAGTTGTCGAACCCCTGGCCGTAGCCGTAGTGCTTCTGCAGCCAGTGGTTGGAGCGGAACGCCGTCGTGGCGTAGCCGGCGGCCTTGAGCGCCTCGGGCAGCGTGACCAGGTCTTCGCGCAGCACCGCCCGGTCGCCGTGCCAGCTCTGGTTGCTCCACGGCTGCAGGCCGGTGAACAGAGAGGCCATGGAGGGCACCGTCCAGCTCGACGGCGAGACCGCGCGGCCCGCCCAGGTCGCCTGCTTGGCAAGGGCGTCCAGCGCAGGGGTCAGCTTGGGCGGTCCGCCCAGCGCGCCGATGGCGTCTGCCCGCAGGGCGTCGATGGTGATGAGGACGATCGGCCCGTCGTGAACCGGGATGGGCTCTTCGCGATCGGCGCAGCCCGCCGTGATCGAGACCAGCAAGACCAGCGCAAGCAGGGCAAATCCGAGCAGCAGACGACTTATGGAATTCCTTCGGCTCAAAACAGGTCTCCGAGATGCGGTAGGATAGCGCACGTGAGAAGGACAGTACTCCGCACGCTCCAGGGCGCGCTCTGCATTTCCATGCTCGGCGCGGTCCCTTCTTTAGCCCAGACCGACGCTCTCCAGGCCTCGCGCGGCGGAGACGTCTGGGTCCTCTCTAGCACCGGCGAGGCGGCCCGCCTCGAGACCCCTGGCGGCAAGTCCCTGCGCCTGCCGCTCCCCGCCCGGGCCGAGGCCTCCTCGCTCGCCATGGTCGACGAGGGTGGGGCGAGTTGGGCCGTGGCCGGCAGCTTCCTGGACGAACAGGGGGACCGGCGCCTCTTCCTGCTCGCCGGGGACGACCAGAGCTCGCGGGCGCTGCCCGAGCCGCCCGGACAGAGCGGCCGCGAGAGGCGCTTCCCGCTGCTGCTGGCCGACGGCGGCAAGCTCGCCGGCATGGCCTGGCTCGAAGGGGACGACGCGCGCTCGTTCGCGGTGCGTTCGTCGGTCTGGAACGGCCGGCGCTGGAGCGCGCCGCAGACGGTCTCCGCCCCCGGTCCGGGGAGCCAGATCGGCCTGACCGGCGCGGTGCTCGCGGACGGCTCCTGGCTGCTCGCCTGGAGCGCCTTCGACGGCGAGGACAACGAGATCGTCTGGAGCCGGCGGCTCGGCGGCCGGTGGCTGCAGCCCGCCGCGGTCTCGGCCGGCAACAGCGTCCCCGACATCACCCCCGCGCTGGCCGCCTCCGGGAGCGGCGCGGTGATCGCCTGGAGCCGCTACGACGGGGAGGGCTACAGCCTGGTGCTGTCGCGCTTCACCGGCCAGGAGTGGCGCGACGAGCGGGCCGGCCCGCCGGGCGCGCTCTATCCCTCGTTCAGCGGCGACGCCGACCGCGCCCGCCTCCTCTTCTTCACCGCCCAGCCGCGCGGTTGGGGCGCCCTGGAAATCGACGCGTCAGGCAAAGTGCTGCGCCGCGCCGCGGTGACCGCGCCGTTCGCGGAGCGGCCGGTCGTGGAAGCCGCCCCGGGCGAGCTGCGGCTGCGCTGGCCGGCCC
>JBKKAU010000513.1:0-19742 GCA_046714475.1 Thermoanaerobaculia bacterium | reverse complement strand
CTACTTCACGCGGATCACGACCCGCCCCGCGTCGCCCGCGCGCCGGCCGGCGGTGTTTCACGTCAAAAAAACCAACTCCTGTTTCACTTTAAACACTCCTCCCGCGTCCGTCTCCTAAGCCAGATGTCCGCCAATCTCCCTAGCCTCTCCCGCGCCGAGCTCGAACGCCAGCTGGCTGTCGTCTCCCCCGAACCGCTCTCCGCCGCGAGCGTTGACGCCCTCTACGTCCACTATCAGGAGCTGCGGGTCTGGAACCGCAAGCTGTCGCTGGTCGGGCCGGGGACTGCCCGGGATGTGGCCGGCCGCCACTACGGCGAGGCGCTCGCGGCGCTGCCGCTGATCCCTCCGGGGACCCGCCAGGGCCTCGACATCGGCTCGGGCGCGGGGTTCCCGGGGATCGTCCTGGCCGCCGCCCGGCCGGGCCTGGAGATGACGCTGGTCGAGCCGCGCGAGCGCAAGTGGTCGTTCCTCCTCGCCGCCGCCCGCAAGGCGTCGTTGCCCTGCCAGGTCCTCAATGCTAGAGTCCAGCTTCCGCTGCCCGCCGGCCTTCCGGAGCGCCTGGACCTCGTCACGGTCCGCGCCCTCCGGCTGGACGCCGACGTGCTCGGCGTCCTGGCCCGCCGCCTGACCCCCGAAGGTCAGTTCCTCCTCTGGGTGGGGGAAAAGGACCCCGAGCTCCCTCCGGACCTGGAGCCGGCTGGCAGCGTCCCGCTCGAAGGCAGTGAACGGCGCCGCATCCTGCGGCTGCGCCGGACCCCGTCGAGCCTCTTGAACCTATGAGCACGATCCTCGCCATCGCCAACCAGAAGGGTGGGGTTGGCAAGACCACCACCGCGATCAACCTGGGCGCCGGGCTCGGCGCGCTGGAGCGCCGCGTGCTGCTGGTCGACTGCGACCCCCAGGGCAACGCCTCGCGCGGCCTCGGGCTCCAGGCCTCCCCGCCCCACCTCTACCACGCCCTGACCGGCGAGGCCCCGCTCGCGGACGCCATCCGCCCCTCGGGCTTCCCCAACCTCGACGTCGCCCCGTCGCAGCGCGACCTGGTGGGGGTGGAGGTGGAGTTCGTGGGCCAGCCCGGCTGGGAGAGGCGCCTCGAAAGCGTCCTCGGCCAGGTCGCCGACCGCTACGACACGATCCTTCTGGACTGCCCGCCATCGCTCGGCCATCTGACGGTCAACGCGCTGACCGCCGCCGACGGCGTCCTCGTGCCGCTCCAGTGCGAGTACTTCGCGTTGGAGGGGGTGAGCGAGCTGATGTCGACGGTCCGCCGCGTCCAGGGGGGGCTGAACCCGCGCCTCGGCATCGCCGGCATCCTGCTCACCATGTACGACGACCGGACCAACCTGTCCCGCGACGTGGCCGACGAGATCCGCCGCCACTTCGCCGGCAAGGTCTTCGAGACGGTCGTCCCGCGCAACATCCGTCTCGCCGAGGCGCCGAGCCATGGGCTGCCGATCTTCCAGTACGACATCAAATCGCGCGGCGCCGAAGCCTATCTGGCGCTGGCCCGCGAGGTCCTGAGGAGGGCGGCATGAGCGGCAAGAAGCGCGGCCTCGGCCGGGGCCTCGACGCGCTGCTCGGCCAAGCGTCGGCGGTCGCAGCGCCCGCGGCGCCGGAGGCGGCGGCCGACAAGTCGGTCCGGACCCTGCCGGTCGCCAGCCTCAAGCCCAACCGGCTGCAGCCGCGGACCTATTTTGAAGAGACCGCGATCGAGGATCTCGCCGCCTCGATCCGCTCGCAGGGGATCGTCCAGCCGCTCGTCGTCACCCCGGAGCCGGACGGCTCGTACAGCATCATCGCCGGCGAGCGGCGCTGGCGGGCCGCCCGCCGGGCCGGCCTCGAAGAGGTGCCGGTCGTCGTCCGCGAAGGGCTGGACGACCGCGCCCGCTTGGAGCTGGCGCTGGTCGAGAACCTGCAGCGGAGCGACTTGAACCCGATCGAGGAGGCGGAGGCCTACCAGGCGCTCCAGGAGAAGTTCAGCCTGTCGCAGGAGGAGGTCGCCGCCCGTGTCGGGAAGGGGCGTCCGACCGTCGCCAACTCGCTGCGCCTCCTGAAACTCCCCGAGGAGGTGCTCGACCTGCTGCGCGAGGGCCGGCTCACCGCCGGCCAGGCCCGTCCGCTCCTCGGCCTGGGCAGCCGAGAAGAGCAGATCGAGCTTGCCGAGCGCGCGGTCCGCGAGGGGCTCTCCGCCCGGGAGCTCGAGCGGCTCACCGCCGCGAGCCCTGAGCCCGTCAATCCCAAGAAGCCGGCGCGGACGGTCGACGTCCACACCGCCGCCGCCCAGGAGACCCTCACCCGCCGCCTGCAGACACGTGTCGAGATCCGCAGGAAGGGCAAGGGTGGGGTGGTGCAGGTCCATTTCCATTCCGAGGAGGAGCTGATGCGGCTCTACGACGTGCTGATGGAGCGGGAGGACGCCCCATGAGGCTGAAGTCCGAAAGCAGGCAGAGCAGCGATCTGAACGGCTTTCTCGACCATGGCAGCGACGTGCACGGGGAGCTGCGGTTCGCGACCTCGTTCCGGATCGACGGCAAGTTCACGGGGACGATTGCGTCGGACGGTGACCTGATCATCGGCGAGGGCGGGGAGATCGAAGGCGACCTCCACGTCGGTCAGGTTTTCATCTCCGGCACGGTGCGCGGCACGGTGCGTGCCGTACGCAAGGTACGTATTACCTCGACCGGCAAGGTTTTTGCCGATCTCGATACGCCGGTGCTGGCGATCGACGAAGGCGCCTTCTTCCAGGGGCAGATCTCGATGTCCGGCGAAGGCCAGGCCGCGGCCGGCCCCAAGCTGGTGGCCGCGAAGGCGTCGCGCTAGCTAAAGGGCGTGATCATCGCGCCCGCGGCGGGCTCTTCGCCAGCGCCTCGTAGGAGGGGAGGAAGGTGAGGGGGTGCGCGGCGAGGAAGCCCTCGTCGAAGGCGGCGGTGAGCACCTGGCCGTCGAGGTCGCGCGCCACCGGGAACCCCAGGGCGTACATCAGCGTGGGGACGACGTCCACCAGCCGGGCCTCGGTGAGCAGCGCGCCGGTCTGGATCCCGGGGCCGTGGAGCACCAGCAGGCCGTCGGGCGCCCTCGCGAAGCTCCCGGCCCGCCGCGCGGCGCCTCTCTGGAGCCCATCCCCCGCCCCCTCGACGCCGTGGGCCGAGACCAGGACCAGGAGGCGCGGCCCCTGCTGCCTGCTCCAGAGGTCGGCCAGGTAGCCGTCGAGCTGGCCGTACCAGGCCGCGAGCCTCTCGGCCGACTCCTCGAGCACCGGGTCCTGCGCCCCTTCGAACCGTACCGCTTCAAAGCCGCCGAAGTCGCGCAACGAGAGCTGCCGCAGCCCGGGCAGGGCCAGGAACACCGCCTCGACCTCCGGCGACTGCTCCAGGAGGTGGAACGAGAGCGACTGCCGCCAGAGGTCGGCGGAGAGCGCTTCGAGGACCGGGCGTGGAGGGGCGGCGCCGAAGCGGGCCCACAAGGCGGGGTCGATCTCCTCAGGGCGGACACGGAAGAGCCGCGCCCGCTCGGCGAGGTCGGGCGGCCGTGATCCGGCGGGCTCATCGGGCCGTTCGAAGAAGCTCTCGGGCAGCCCGAAGGAGAGCTCGGGCGCCAGGGGCGGCGCGGCCGGCCAGCCGAGGACGCCGGACGGGATGCCCAGCCGCGGCAGGATCTCCCAGAGCGGCAGGACCTGCCGGGCCGGCGGGGCGGCGGCCCGCCGGCGCCCGGGGATCCCCCAGTTGCGGAAGCCGATCCCCCGCGGGACGATGAGCAGCTCCGCCCCGGGCGCGATCCAGTCGGCGCGGAAGCCGCGCCCCCCCTTGACCCCGTGCTTGTACGGGTACTTGCCGGTGGCGAGCGTCGTCCACAGGGCTTCGCGCCGCGGCGGGGAGATCGACTCGAGGCGGCCGTAGGCGCCCTGCCGCAGCACGCCGGCGAGGAACGGGAGACGGCCTTCGCCGGCGAGCGGCAGCAGGACGTCGAGCGTCGCGGTGTCGATGCCGAGGACCCAGAGGCGGGGCCGCTGGCCCGGCTCCACCGCCGCCGGGCGGAGGGCGGGCGCGGCAGGTGGCCGGAACGCTTCCCGCCGTTCGACCATGGCATAGACCGAGAGCAGCGCCAGCAGCACGTAGGCGGAGCGGCTGCGCCAGCCGTAGCGACGGCGCTGCAGCGTGTGCAGGAGGGCGGTGTAGAAGGCGATCAGGGCGCCGAGCGACAACCAGAGCGCCGTCTTGATCAGGCGCTCGTTGATCCCGGGCGGCAGGAAGTAGGCGAAGTGGGAGGCGTGGGTCCAGTCGAGCAGCGCCACGCCCCCCAGGGCAAGCGTCTGGGCCCAGGGCAGCCATCGCCGGGCCCGCCGCGGGCGTCCCCAGGTCAACGGCAGGTGGAGCACGAGGACGGCTCCGCCGAGCAGCAGGCCATAGAAGAGGACGCCGCGCAGCACCGGCCCCGGGGTAAACGGGATCTGGGGGTTGAGGAAGAAGATCAACCCGGCGAGATGGACCCCGGCGAGGCAGCCCGGGAGGAACGCCGCGCCCAGGACTTCCAGCCAGCGGGCAAGGCGCGGCGGGGGGGAGGGCGCGTTCAACGCCGTGCGGTCCGCTCCCCCCGCCGGGGTGTCGTCAGAAGATGAAGATCGGCCGGTCGACCTGGTGGTTGAAGTTCCATTCGTAAGTATAGCCGGGGAACTCCAGGGGGACCGTATAGCTGGCTTCGATCTGGATACGGTCCGGGGTCTTGCGGACCTCGACGTCGTCCTTGTCGAGCGGCAGGTCGAGCTCCACGGCCTTGGCGACGATCTGCTTCTTCAGGTTCTCCGCCGAGCTGGACGCCGCGAACTTGGTCAGCTCGACCATGTAGTCGTAGAGCTCGGCGCTCTGGACCTTGACCGGGACCGCTTTCCAGGCGATCAGGGTGCCGATGGCGAACAGCAGCAGCCAGAGAATGCACCCCAGGTTTCCCTCGCCGCGCTCGGCGGACCTACGCACCATGGCTTGCCTCCTTCGAAAGTTGCGAACTAGTCTATCGCACGATCCGGAAGGTTCGCTCCCATCGGGTCCGATCGAAGAAGTTTAGGGCTACGTGCCCGATCTGTTTGAGCTTGCCCCAGAAGCCGGGCCATTCGATGCTCTCCGCCTCGCTCTCGAACGACCAGTAGACCATGAAGGCCCGGCCCTTGACGTGGTCCTCGGGCACCGTCCCCCAGACGCGGGAGTCGTTGGAGTTGTCGCGGTTGTCCCCCATGCAGAAGTACTCCCCGGGGGGGACGTGGAAGGGCCCGAAGTTGTCGCGCCGGCGGTTGGGGTTGAAGAAGAGGCCGCGGGGGTAGCTCGTCGAGTCCGTATGGTAGACGTAGGGCTCTTCCACCGGTTTGCCGTTCAGGTAGAGGGTCTTGTCGGCGATCTCCAGGGTGTCGCCGGGCAGCGCGACGCACCGCTTGATGAAGTCGCGCTCGGGATCCTCCGGGTACTTGAAGACTACGACGTCACCCCGCTGCGGGGCGCGCAGGGGCAGCAGCCTCCTCTCCAGGCCGGGCGCGGCCGGGCCGTAGATGAACTTGTTGACCAGGATGTGATCGCCGATCAGCAGGTTCTGCTCCATGGAGCCGGAGGGGATCTTGAACGCCTGCACCACGTACGTGCGGGCGAAGGTCGCGAAGATGACCGCGATCAGCAGGGCCTCCAGGTACTCCCGGAGCAGCGACTTCTCAGGATGCATGGGCGGTTCAGCGGATCAGCCGGAACGACCTCTCCCAGCGGGTGTCGGAGAAGAAGCCCAGGGCGGTGTTCAGCAGCCCGCTCAGTTTGTCGCCGACCCCTCGCCACCGCCCGTCGGAGGTCTCCCCGCCATAGGACCAGTAGATGAACAGGGCGCGGCCCTTGACCAGGTGGGCGGGCAGAGGTCCCCAGAACCGCGAGTCGTGGGAGTTGTCGCGGTTGTCCCCCATACAGAAGTAGTAGTTGGGCGGCACGGTGAAGGGGCCGTAGTTGTCGCGCCTCCCCAGCATGGGGTCCCAGACGGGGCGGAGCTCGGGGTCGCGGTGGATGGCGTAGCTGTCGTCGTCGACCTGCTGGCCGTTCAGGAGCAGGGCCTTGTTGACGACCCGGATCTCGTCCCCCGGCAACCCGATGCAGCGCTTCACCACGTCGAGGTGCGGGGACTCGGGGGAGCGGAACACCACGATGTCTCCCCGCTGCACGGAACGCGACGGCATCAGCTTCTTCTCCCACCCGGTCGCCGCCGGCCCATAGATGAACCGGTTGGCGAACAGATGGTCGCCCACCAGAAGGGTGTTCTCCATGGAGCCGCTTGGGATGTAGAAGGTCTGGGTGACGAAGACCCGGGTGAAAAACAGGAAGATCGTCGCGATGATCAGCGCTTCCAGATACTCCCGCGCGACGGACCTCTGCTGCGCCTGCTTCGCCATGGCCGCGCTACTGTACTCGAAAGCCCCAGGCGTGGCTACCGAGCGCAAAAGACAGCGCGGTTGAGGATGAGACTCTGCCCGTGGCCCCCTGTCCGAGATCCCGCCTGGACGACCTTGAAGAACTGCTCTCACTCCGGGTGAACTCTATGGCCCGCGTGTACGGCATCCTTGTCCGCGAGACCTTTCGGATCCTGTGGTGGGACCCCCGCCACGAAATCGGCCCCGCGCCCCTCAAGCACACCTAGCCGGTTTCCTCCTCCGGTGGTGCCGCCCGCCATCGGCCCCACTCTGGATGCTGGTCCCCTGCCGCCGACATAGGTTTCGTCCACCTCAATGCCGGTCAGCTTGCCTGCGAGCGCAAAAGATTGCGCGGTTGTCCTAATCACTGGACATGACCTCTCCCCCTCGGGGAACCGGCCGGTCCCCGCCTTTCCCCGCAGAATCACTGGACATCCCGCCTTTTCGCTCCGCTCCTCGGAATACCTGTAACCATCAGTCCTTCAGTCACTTAGATCTCTCCGCCCGACTTGGCAGAGGGCTTGATCTATGGGCCGGCATCAACCACGGAGAGGAGGTGGCGGCCAGAGAGGAGCGGAGAGGAGACAGACAGAACGGAAGGCCGGGCGGGGCCCGAGCGGGCCCCGAGCCGTCATCGCCAAAGAGTCGCACCCAACGAACCCAAACGAAAAAAAGGAGAGCGTCATGAAGCACTCGTACCGTCTCGTCAGCTGTTGGATCGTCGTCACCCTGCTGCTGTCGGCCCTGCCTGCCCTGGGGGCGGAGGCCAAGCGCGTGGTCAACATCAACAGCGCCGACGTCTCCCAACTGACGCTGCTGCCCCGGGTCGGCCCGTCCGTGGCGCAGCGCATCGTCGAGCACCGCAAGCAGAACGGCGCCTTCAAGTCGCCCGAGGACCTGATGCTGGTGCGCGGCATCGGCGAGAAGACCTACCAACTGATCAAGCCGTACGTGGCGGTCTCCGGCGAGACCACGCTCAAGGAGAAGGTCAAGGCGGCCAAGCAGGCGCCCAAGGAGGGCTCCCGCTAGCGACTGTCCGGAGGGGGGGGGGGGGGGGGGGGGGGGGGGCGGCCCCCCCCCCCCCCCCCCCCCTCCCCTTCCGGCCACGCTTCCGGTTTCCTCATGAAGACTCCCCACGACGGATTTACCGTGATCGAGATGGTGGTCTGTCTCGCGGTGCTCTCGTTCTTTCTGTTCCTCTCCGTGCCGCCTCTCCTCGAGGCGAGCGGCGACTTCCGGCTGCGGCTGGCCGCCGAAGAGGCGGTCGCGGTACTGCGCAGCGCCCGCTCCATGGCGGTGCGCCGGAGCGCGCACGTCGCCGTGCGCTTCCGGGCGGGCGCGGACGGCCGCGCCACCTGGGCGGTCTACGCCGACGGCGACGGGGACGGCGTGCTCAGCCGGGACATCGCGTCGGGAAGGGACCCGCTGCTGTCGCAGCCGCGCCCGCTGTCGGCGCACGACTCCGGGGTCTACTACGGCTTCCCGCCGGGGCAGGCTGTCACGGACCCCGGGTCTCCCCGCCAACGGCTGCATCCCGTGGACCCGGTCCGTTTCAACAGCTCCGACATGGCCTCGTTCAGCTCGCTCGGCGAGTCGACGCCGGGCTCGCTCTACCTCACCGACGGCCGGCGCCGGCTGGTGGTGGTGCGGGTCTTCGGCCGCACGGGCAGGGTGCGGGTCCTGGTTTGGAACCCCAAGGCCCGGGTCTGGAGTTGACCCGCCTCATTGACTCGCTCGGAAGGAGTGCAGTACCTTGGCAGCATGCAGGCGATCGTAGTCGTCACCACCGTCGGCACCGAGGAGCAGGCCAATCTGATCGCCCGCGAGCTGGTAGGGCGGCGGCAGGCGGCCTGCGTCAACATCTTCCCCGGCGTCCGGTCCATCTACCGCTGGAAGGGCAACATCTGCAAGGACGGGGAGCTGGTCCTGATCATCAAGACCCTGGACAGCGAGTTCGACGCCGTGGCGGCGACCATCAAGGAGCTCCACAGCTACGAGCTGCCGGAGATCCTCTCGTTCGGCGTCACCCACGGCGAGCAGCGCTTCCTGGAATGGATCGCCGGCAGTACGGATAAAGAGGCGGACTTCTCCGACGAGGAGGAGGACGAGATCGCCTACGCCGCCGCCGACCCCGACGACGAAGCGTTCTAGCTCTACACTCCTTGCAGCGCCTGCTCCAGGTCGGCGAGCAGGTCTTCGACGTTCTCGATTCCGACCGACATCCGTACCAGGCCGTCGGTGATGCCGATCTGCGCGCGGCGCTCGGCCGGCACCGAGGCGTGGGTCATGGTGGCCGGGTGGGAGATCAGGGTCTCGACCCCTCCCAGGCTCTCGGCGAGGCTCAGCACCCGCAACCCGTCGAGCAGCGCCTTGGCCGCCGCGAAGCTCCCCATCTCGACCGAGATCATGGCGCCGAAGCCGGAGGCCTGCTTCTTCTGGATCTCGTACCCCGGATGGTCGGGCAGGCCCGGGTAGAGGACCTTCTGGACCTTGGGGTGCCGCACCAGGAGGTCGACGATCTGGCGGGCGTTCTGCTCGCTCCGGTCCATGCGCACCGGCAGCGTCTTGATGCCGCGGAGGATCAGGAAGGAGTCGAACGGCGAAAGGATCGCGCCGACCGACTTCTGCACCAGGGCGAACCACTCCGTGTGCTCCGGGTTCGACGCGATCAGGACGCCGCCGATCGAGTCGCTGTGACCGTTCAGGAACTTGGTCGTCGAGTGCAGCACGAAGTCCGCGCCGTGCTCCAGCGGCCGCTGCAGGTAGGGCGAGAGGAACGTGTTGTCCACCGCCATCAGGGCGCCGCGGGCGTGGGCGATCTCCGCCACCGCCGCGAGGTCGGTGACCTCCATGGTCGGATTGGTCGGCGTCTCGACGTAGACCAGGCGGGTGTTCGGCCGCATCGCCGCCTCGACCGCGCCCAGGTCCGAGGTGTCGACCCAGGAGAAGGAGAGGTTGTAGTTCTCCAGGATGCGGGTGAAGTAGCGGTAGGTGCCGCCGTAGGTGTTGTGCGAGACCACGGCGTGGTCGCCGGCCTTGAGCAGGGTCATCAGGCAGGCGATGGCCGACATGCCGGAGGCGAAGGCGTGGCCCGACACGCCGCCCTCGAGCTGCGCCACGTTCTCCTCCAGCGCGGCGCGGGTCGGGTTCTGGACGCGGGCGTACTCGTACTCCGCCGGCTCGCCCAGGGCGTGCTGGACATAGGTCGACGTCTGGTAGATGGGGACCGCCACCGCCCCGGTGCGCGGCTCGGGGGGCTGGCCGGCGTGGATGGCGCGCGTCGAAAAGCCTAGGTGTCTGGGATCGCCTTTCACTGGAATCCTCGGGTCGAGTGCTGGTTTCGGGGGGCCGACGGGACCGCTGCCGGACGCGGCGGATTCTAGCAGCTAAGATACCCCCTCATGAGCGAGTCCTTCTCTCCGATGCGCTGGGCGGACGGAACGCTCCAGCTCCTCGACCAGACGCGGCTCCCCGTCGAGGAGACCTGGCTCGACTGCGACACCCCGGAGCAGGTCGCGGCGGCGATCCGGCGGCTGGCGGTGCGCGGCGCGCCGGCGATCGGGGTCGCGGCGGCCTACGGCCTGGCGCTCGGGATGCGGACCGTCCGCGACTCCGCCGGTCTGGCCTCCCGTTTCGGAGAGGTCGCGGAGCTGCTGGGCTCGACCCGGCCGACGGCGGTCAACCAGCGCTGGGCGCTGGAGCGCGGGCGCAAGGTCTTCGAGAGCGCCGCGCCGGACGGGCCGGAGGCGGTGGTGCGGGCGCTGGTCGACTGGGCGCTGGAGCTCCACGCCGAGGACGTGCGGATCAACCGGCGGATCGGCGAGCACGGCGCGGCGTTGTTCGCGGCCGGCTCGCGGGTGCTCACCCACTGCAACGCGGGGGCGCTGGCGACCGCCGGCTACGGCACGGCGCTCGGCGTCATCCAGTCCGCCTGGCGGGATGGCAAGGTGGGGATGGTCTGGGTGGACGAGACCCGGCCGCTGCTCCAGGGGGCGCGGCTCACCGCCTGGGAGCTCAAGCGGCTCGGCATCCCCTTCCGCCTGGCGACCGACTCCAGCGCCGGGACGCTGATGGCGCAGGGGCTGGTCGACCGCATCGTGGTGGGGGCGGACCGCATCGCGGCCAACGGCGACACGGCAAACAAGATCGGCACCTACACGGTGGCGGTGCTCGCCCAGCGGCACCGCGTCCCGTTCTACGTCGCCGCGCCGCTGTCGACCATCGACCGCGACGCGCCGGACGGCGCCGCCATCCCGATCGAGCAGCGCGACGCCGGCGAGGTGACCGAGGTCTTCGGCACGCGGATCGCCCCCGACGAGACGCCGGCGGTCAACTTCGCCTTCGACGTCACGCCGCACGAGCTGATCACGGCGATCGTCACCGAAACGGGGGTGCTGGAGCCGCCGTACACGGCGAGCATCGCCGCGGCGTTCGCGCGGAGCTCGTCCTAGATTGTTTTTGGATTGGAGAAAAGTTTGGTGGAGGTGGTGGGAGTCGAACCCACGTCCGGAAAACGCGTCCCGAAGGTTTCTACGTGCGTAGCCTTCTATTTGTATCTCGCCGTCGCGCTTCGGAAGAAGGCAACCTCACACGACGGCCAGCCTCTTGAAATCCAGGTTCGGAGCGAGGCGATCCGAAGCCCTTTGACCCGCTTTGAATGTCGCTCCGTCTGGCGCCGCGGATCAGGCTCCAGCCGGAACGTCACGGCCCGTTTTATTAGGCCGCGAGGGCGAAGTTATCGTTCGCAGTTATAGATTCCGTTTTTGTCGAGCGGAAACTCGGACACGCGGCCCTCGACCCGCCTTGTTCCCCGTCGAAACCGGTACACCCCCCAATTGCCAAAGAACCCGTACTTCGTGACTGCACCAGTATAAACCAGACTAGGGGGGGTTGGATTCCCGGTCCGGGAGGTGAGGGATCCCCGCCACCAGCTCCAGGAATTCGTCCGGGCCGCTGGAGCGCAGGCGGGAGACGACCAGGAACCAGCCGCCGAGCGCCAGGATGGCGCCGAACGGGGCGACCGGCAGCAGCTTGGGGTAGAACGGCCAGAGGACGGTGAGCAGGGCGCCGGTCACCGACAGCAGCAGGATGACGACCGCCGGGGCGTGGAGGTGGTCGACCCGCTCCTCGGGCTGGAGGACCACGCGCGAGCCGCCGTCGCCCAGCGGCTCGACCTCGACGGTGCCGGAGATCAGCCCGCGGCGCAGACCGGCGGTGACGGGAAGTTGGAGCCGGCCGCCGAGGCCCCGCCGCTCGAAGTCCGCGCCCCACATCTCGGCCGCCTGGGCGAGGGAGGAGAGCGCCTGCTGTGGGGAGTCGGGAACCTCGATGGCGTGCGACGCCACGGGGTCAGGCGGCCTTGTCGTCGACCAGCAGCTCGTCGAGGAAGCTCTCGACGGTGGCGAGGAAGGAGGGCACGTCCGGGATCTGGTTGATCTCCTGGCGCAGGCGCCGGCCGTTCGGCAGGCCGTGCGTGTACCAGCCGGTGAACTTGCGGAGCTTGTGCAGGGCGTAGGTGGAGCTCTCGCGCTCGGCCACCATGCGGAAGTGGCCGAGGATCAGGTCGCGCCGGTCGGCAAGCGTCGGCTCCGTGAGTTGACCGCCGGGGCCGCCGGAGATGCGGGCTGCGATCTGCCGGAAGAGCCACGGGTTGCGGGTGGCGCCGCGGCCGACCATGACGCCGTCGCAGCCGGTCTCGGCCAGCATACGGACCGCGTCTTCCGGCTCGCGCACGTCGCCGTTGCCGATCACCGGGATCGACAGCGTCTCCTTGAGACAGCGAAGGTGCGACCAGTCGGCCTCGCCGGAGAACATCTGGCGGGCGGTGCGGGCGTGCATGGCGACGGCGGCGACGCCGTTGGCCTCGCAGATCCGTCCCAGCTCCAGGTAGTTGCGCCGGCAGTCGTCGAGGCCGAGACGGAACTTGACGGTCAACGGGATCGAGATCGCCTTACGGACCGAGCTGATGACCTCCTCGGCGAGCTTCAGGTCGCCCATCAGCGCGGCGCCGGCGCAGCCCTTCAAGACCTTGTTGGCCGGGCATCCCATGTTGATGTCGCAGAGGTCGGCCCCGATCTCCTCGACGACCAGGGCGGCCTCGCGCATGGTGGCGGCGTCTGAGCCGTAGATCTGGATGGCGAGCGGCCGCTCCTCCTTGGAGAAGTACATCAGCTCGCGGGTCTTCTGGTTGCCCGAGACGATCGCCTTGGAGGAGATGAACTCCATCGACACGACGCCCACGCCGCCGATCCGCCGCACGATCAGGCGGAAGTCGCGGTCGGTGACCCCGGCCATGGGCGCGAGCCAGAGCGGCGGGTCGACGCGGACGGGTCCCAGTTGCAACGCTTTCACCATCGCGGGGATTGTAACCTGAGCCCGGAAGGGATCATTTCAGGGGGCTCAACCCGTCCGGCGCCGGACCGACTGGCCGAGCAGCAGCGTCAGGACGGCGGCGATCGCCGCCCATTGCAGTCCGCCGGCCAGGAGGCTCCAGACGAGCATCGCCTCGCCGTCCAGGTGCAGGTAGGCGAGCGAGACAGGGAAGTCCATCCAGGCGACCACGTTGCCGCGGCCGAAGACCCCCCAGGTGCGCCAGGTCCAGAGAGCGGTGACCGTGTGGAGCACGAAGCCGACCGCCATGGCGACCAGGGCGGCGCGGCGCGACGGGCGCAGCCTCATCAGGAAACTCCCCCGGCGGCGAGCCGAAACCCATCGGCGGCAAGCCGAAACCCGTAATCGCTGTAGCGGAACCCCGGCGGGATCGCCGAGCGGGCCGCGCAGCGGCAGCCCTTGACCCGGTGCCGCCAGGCGCCGCCGCGCGAGGCCCGCCGGACGCCGCTCTCCGGCCCGTGCGGGTCCGCGGCCGGGGAGGCCCGGTAGTAGTCGGGGGAGTACCAGTCCGAGCACCACTCGTGGACGTTCTCCCCCAGCCCCAGAAAGCCGAGCGGGTGGAGGGACGGATAGGCGTCGACCGGCTCCGGGCCCGCCGTCCAGCGCCGTTCGTAACCGGGCAGCGACTCCGGCGGCTCGTCGCCCCAGGGGTAGAGCACCTCCCGGCCGGCCTTGGCCGCGTGCTCCCACTCGGCCTCGCTGGGCAGGCGGACCGGTTCGCCCAGCCGCGGGGCCATCCAGGCGCAGAAGGCGGCGGCGTCTTCCCAGGAGGGGCCGACGGCCGGCATGCGGGGGTGGGAGAAGGCCGGCTCGCCCCAGAAAGGCGGCGCCGGATGGCCGGTCGCGTCGAGGAAGAGCTGGTACTCCTCGCGGGTCACCGGCGCGCGCGCCATGCGGAACGGGGAGACCCGGACCTCGTGCCGCGGGTTCTCGTCCTCCCTCGGGCCGCCCCCCATCCAGAATCTCCCTCCAGGCATTTCGATCCAATCGTCGATCCACTCGGGCCGCATAGGGATAGCATATCCCCCCATGGCCTGGTACAAAGAGTGGTTCGGCGAGGAGTACCTCGAGCTCTACTCGCACCGCGACGAGTCCGAGGCCGAGGCGCACGTCGACTTCGTCGTCCGCCGCCTCGGCGACCGCCGGCCGCGCGCCGTGCTGGACCTGGCCTGTGGCGCCGGACGCCATACCGCGGTCCTGCGCCGCCGCGGCTACCGGACGCTCGGCATCGACCTGTCGCTCACCCTGCTCGCCCGGATGGGCCCGCTGCCGCACGTCGCCGGCGACATGCGCTGCCTCCCTTTCGCCGACGGCAGCTTCGATTGGGTGCTCAACTTCTTCACCTCCTTCGGCTACTTCGAGCAGGAGGACGAGAATTTCCAGGTCCTCCGGGAGGTCGCGCGCATCCTGCCGCCCGGAGGCCGCTTCCTGATCGACCTCCTCAACCCTCCCCACGCGCTGCGCACCTTGAAGCCGAACGAGGTCCAGACCCCGGAGGGGCGGCGGGTCGAGATCGAGCGCTGGTACGACGCCGCCAAGCAGCGGATCAACAAACGCATCCGGGTGCAGGCCCCGGGCGGCCCGGCCCGCACGTTCCTGGAGAGCGTGCGGATCTACCAGCCGGACGAGGTGACCCTCGGCCTGCGTAAGGCCGGCCTGGAGGTCTCCGGCCTCTTCGGCAACTTCCAAGGAGACTCCCACGAGCGTGACAGCGAACGCCTCATCATCGTCGGTTTCAAGCCGGACTGAAGGCATCGACCTGACCGCCGCCGGCTGGCTCGCCCCTCTGCCGGCGGCTTTCCTCGCCGGCCGCGACCGCGACCTGCTGGCGCCCTTGCGCTTTCTGCCAGGGGGCGAGCTGCCGTCCGGTCCCCCTCCGCCCGGGGTACGGCGCGAGTTGGCTCAGGGGCTGGCGGTGGCCAACCGCGGCTATGGGCACGACCGGGCGGACGACCTGGCGCGCCGGCTGGCCGACCCCGCCACCCGGGTCGTGGTGACCGGCCAGCAGCCGGGGCTTCTCGGCGGGCCGCTCTATACCTTTTCCAAGATGGTCGCGGCGGCGCGCTGGGCCGCGGAGCTGGAAGCCCAGGGGGAGCCGGCCGTGGCGGTCTTCTGGGTGGCGACCGAGGACCATGACTGGGCCGAGGTCTCCAAGGCCACCGTCCTGGCGCCCGACGGCCCCCGCACCTTCGACCTCGGCCCCGACCCGGCGCCGCTGATGCCGGTGGGGATGCGCGCGCTCGGCCCCGGAATCACCGAGGTGCTCGCCGGTCTCACCGCGGCGGTCCCCGGCGATCGCTACGCCGAGTGGGTGGCGACGCTGTCGCGCTGGTACCGCCCCGACGCCCGCTTCGGCGAGGCCTTCTGCCGCCTGATGGTCTACCTCCTGGGGCCGCATTGCCCCCTGCTGCTCGACGCCATGCACCCGGCGCTCAAGGAGGCCCAGCGGCCCTGGCTGCGCCGCCTGGTCGAGCGCCGGCGGGAGGTCGAGGAGGCCCTGGAACGGCAGGACGCCGAGGTCGAGCGGCGCGGCTATGCGCTGCAGGTGACCCCGCAGCGCGGCGTGAGCCCGCTCTTCCTGTTGAACCGCGGCGAGCGGCGGCGGATCGAGTGGCGCGAGGACGGTTTCGGACTGCGCGGCCGCGGCGGCCGCAGCGATGGCGGGGGCAGCATCGCCGACCTGTTGCGGATCATCGACGACAACCCCGGCGTCGTCTCGCCGGGCGTGCTGGCCCGGCCGGTGATCCAGGACGCCGTGCTCGGCACGACGCTCCAGGTGCTGGGGCCCGGGGAGATCTCCTACATGGCCCAGGTGTCGGCGGTCTACCCGGTGCTCGAGGTGGATGCGCCGTGGACGACGCTGCGTCCCCAGGCCATGGTGCTCGAGTCGCATCAGATCGAAAAGCTGGCCGAGGTCGGCGTCACACTCCCCGACCTGCTCGCGCCTGGTGCGGACAACACGAGGCTCGACCGCATCCTCGCCGAGCGGCAGGGCGGCGACTTCGTGGCTCCGGCCCGCCAGGGGGTCGCGCGGGCGCTCGACGAGCTGCGGGCGCCGGCGCTGGCCACCGACCCCAGCCTGGAACGGCCGCTCGAGAAGACGCGCGAGCAGATCCTGCGCGCCCTCGACCTCTTCGCCGAGACGGCGAGGGCGGGGGGGGCGCGCCGCGACGTGGTGGCGAGCCGCCGCGTCCGGCTGCTGCGCGATACCGCCATGCCCCAGGGGAAGCCACAGGAGCGCGTCGTCGCCTCCGCCCACTTCCAGGGCAAGTACGGTTCCCGCCTGATTGAAAGCTTCCGGGAGCAGCTGGAGCTCGATCCGGCGCGGCTGCAGGTGATCTCGCCATGAAGCTGGACGTGCTCGCGATCGGCCCGCATCCCGACGACGCCGAGCTGGGGTGCGGCGGGACCCTGGCGCTCCTCGCCCGGCAGGGGCGCAAGGTCGGCATCCTGCACCTGACCCGCGGCGAGCGGGGGACCCGCGGCACGACCGAGGAGCGGCTGGCCGAGGCGGAGCGCGCGGCCGAGGCGCTGGGAGCGGCGGAGCTCGCCTTCCTCGACTGCGGCGACGGCTCGTTCCGCACGGGCGAGGCGGAAGAGGACGCCCTGATCGAGGTGATCCGCACCTGGCGGCCCGAGCTGGTCCTCGGGCCGGCGCCGCGCGACCGCCACCCCGACCACGCCCGTGCCCACGACCTGGTCGAAGCCGCCTGCTTCTACGCCGGGCTGTCGGCCCGCGCTCCGGGCAAGGGGCGGCCCCACCGGCCGGCCGCCACCTTCTCTTATATGCAGCACGACCCGTTCGAGCCGCGCTTCATCGTCGACGTCAGCTCGACCTGGCAGGTGAAGCTGGCGTCGCTCAAGGCGTACCGCAGCCAGCTCTTCCAGCCGGGGATGGACCCGGTCGGCGGCGGCCCGGTCACCAAGGTGTCGACGCCGGAATTCTCGCTCGCCATGGAGGGGCGAGCCCGCCACTTCGGGCTGATGATCGGCGCCGCCTATGGCGAGCCGTTCTGGAGCCGGCTGCCGCTCGCGGTGGGCGACCTCATGACCATTCTGCCGGGAGGGGTGCGATGAAGATCGGCATCAGCTGCTATCCAACCTATGGCGGCTCGGGGATCGTCGCCACGGAGCTGGCGATGGCGCTCTCCGAGCAGGGGGACGAGGTCCACGTCATCAGCTACGCGTTCCCGTCGCGGCTGTCGCTGCTCAACTCGCGGATCTTTTTCCACGAGGTGATCACGCCGCGCTATCCGCTGTTCGAGTACCCGCCGTACTCGCTGGCGCTGGCCACCAAGATGGTCGAGGTCTCACGCCACCACCGGCTGGACCTGATGCACGTGCACTACGCCGTGCCGAACGCGGTCTCGGCGGTGCTGGCGCGGCAGATCCTCGCGCCGCAGCCGCTGCCGGTGGTGACCACGCTGCACGGCACCGACGTCACGCTGGTCGGCAACGACCCCAACTACCTGGAGACGACCCGTTTCGGGATCGTCGAGAGCGACGCGGTGACCGCGGTCTCGGACGACCTGCGCCGCACCACCGTCGAGCAGCTCGGCGTGCAGAAACGGATTGACGTGGTGCCGAACTTCATCGACCCGGCCCGCTTCGAGCAGGTCCGGGGCACTCCGGGCGCCCGCCGCTGGGCGCGGCCCGGCGAGCACGTGCTGATGCACATCTCCAACTTCCGCCCGGTAAAGCGGGTGCTCGACGTGGTGGAGATCTTCGAAAGGGTGCGCCGGGAGGTCCCCTGCCGGCTGATCATGGTGGGGGACGGCCCGGACCGCGGCAAGATCGAGCAGCAGTGCCGGGAGCGCCGCATCTGCGACGCCATCACCTTCGTCGGCCCGCTGCCGATGATCGAGGAGGTCCTGATCGGGGCCGACCTCTTCCTGCTGCCGTCGGAGA
This sequence comes from Thermoanaerobaculia bacterium, assembly GCA_046714475.1. Lineage (GTDB taxonomy): Bacteria > Acidobacteriota > Thermoanaerobaculia > Multivoradales > UBA5704 > DASPJI01. The sequence goes on along the minus strand of JBKKAU010000513.1, from coordinate 2,017 downwards.
CCGAGTCGTTCGGCCTTTCGGCGCTGGAGGCCATGGCCTGCGAGGTGCCGGTGATCGCGCCCGCGGTGGGCGGCCTGCCCGAGGTGGTGGTGGACGGCGAGACCGGCTGTCTCTTTCCCGTCGGCGACGTCGAGGCCATGGCGGCGGCGGCGGTCCGGCTGCTGCGGGACGAGCCGCGGCGGCGCGCCATGGGCGAGGCGGGGCGCCGCCGCGCCGTCGAGGAGTTCAGCCAGGACGGCGTGGTCGCCCGCTACCGAGCCATCTACGAGCGCGTGTTGAGCCGGACCTGATGCCATCCTACCCCGCTCCCGCCGGCGAAGGGCTCGTTCTCCTTGTGGCGCGGCGAGCCCTTGTATAGACTGCGTGCCATCGATCGCCGCGCACGCCGGACGCCGAAGGAAGCGACCTGACTGAAAGGAGAGGTCTGCGATGAGTGACCCGAATTTCCCTCCCCCGCCTCCGCCCTACAACCCGCCCCCTCCGCCGGCCGGCCCGACCGGACCTGGCCCGACCGGACCCGGACCGACGGCGGGAGGCCCGGTGAGCCCGAACCGCACCATCATGTTGGTGCTGTCGTACCTCGGTCCTCTGGCCCTGATCCCGCTGCTCATGGAGAAGGAGGACCGGGAGGTCCAGTGGCACGCCAAGCACGGCCTGGTGCTGTTCGTGGCGGAGCTCATCCTGATCTTCGCAGTGTCGATCGCCACCACGGCGCTGTCGTTCCTGGACCTGGGGTGCACCGGCTGCCTCGTTTCGGTGGTCATGCCCATCGCGATCCTGATCCTCCACATCCTCTGCATCGTGAAGGCGGTCAACGGTCAGCGCTTCATCATCCCCGGCATCAGCGACTTCGCCAACCGGTTCTGAGCCGAAAAGGAAGAGGACATGACCATCTCGAACCCCGGGCAGCAGCAATCGTCCAGCTCGCAGGCGATCACCGCGCTGGTCCTCGGCATTCTCGGTCTGGTCTGCTGCCCGCTTTTGGCGCCGATCGCCTGGTATCTGGGTAACCAGGAGGTGAAGGCGATCCGCGAAGGCCGTTCGCCCGCCCCTGGCGAAGGTCTGGCCAAGGCGGGATCGATCTTGGGCATTATCGGCACGATCCTGCTCGCCCTGTGGATTGTCTGGATCTTCTTCCTGGGCGGCATGGCGATCCTGGGCGGTTTGAGCGGGGCCGCGGGCAGCTAGCGCTCGGCTGGCTCCGATGTCCAGAAGGGTAAGCGCCCGGCTCTGGGCCGCAGCGGTCTTCGCGGCCCTGGCGGGGCTCTTTCTTTTGCGGGCCTGGGTGCCGGCCGAAGGCGCTCAGGCCTCGATCTGCCTCTTCCGCCGCGCCACGGGCATCCCCTGTCCGGGGTGCGGCATGACCCGCGCTTTCGGGCATCTCGCCAAGGGGGAGTGGATGGCGGCGGTCGCGGACCACCCGCTGGCGCCGATCCTCGCCCTGGAGCTGGCGCTGGCCTGGGTCTTGTGGGGCTGCGCGCTCATGGGCTGGGTGCCGTCCCGTCTCCCCCGTTGGTTCAACGGCCTGCTGCTGGCCCACGTCCCGGTGCTCGTCGCCCTCTGGCTGGGCCGGCTGTCGACGGGGACCCTTCCCTGGTGAACCCGATGAACCCGATGAGCCGCCGCGCCAAACGCTGGACCGTCCTGGCGGCGGTCCTGCTCCTCCTCGCCTTCGACCTGTCGCGGCCGGCCGGGAGCCAGGTGACGGCCCGGCTGCTCACCGGCGCCATCGACCTCTACCAGGCGACCCTGTCGCCGCTGATGCCCCGGATCGGCGTCCAGTGCCGCTTTCGGCCGTCCTGCAGCCGCTACGCCGAGGCGGCGATCCACAAGCATGGCGCGCTCCGCGGCACCGCCAAGGCTGCCCGGCGGATCGCCCGCTGCGGACCGTGGACCCCCGCGGGGACGGTGGACGAGCCGTGAGAGGGCGCCATGAATGGCGCCCCTACATGTCTACGCCTCGACAGCTCGTGTAGGGGCGCGATTCATCCCGCCCGCCTTACACCGTCATCTGAAA